>JAAYLM010000285.1 GCA_012521915.1 Oscillospiraceae bacterium
GGCAGTCTGTGGCAGGCCAACGACGGCTTGCTGGAAAATCTGGTCTTTGCTCAGCTGGATGAATCATATCGGACCATACATCCGCGTCTGCCGCCAGTCTACGGCAGCGCGGTCGCGGCCATGAATGGGGCTGGTTATCCTGTCACCGAAGCCTTTAGCCGGCGTTTTGCCCGGACACTGCTTGCTGCATCATCCGCCAGGACCATTCGCCCGGCTAAAGATCGTGCAGGCACCAGTGAAACAAGACAAAAGACGGTTTGATGCGTATACTGATAGATAATACAACTTACCACCCCGCGCAGCGGATAGACTTTTCAGGTGCTGCTGTTTGACAAGATGGGTAACCTTGCTCCGCGGCAAACAGCCTGCGCATCAGGAGAAAGCACCGATAGGTCTGTGGGAAGTGTATCGATAAGTTAATAAATGCCGTTTACGGCAGGGAGCGTGATTATGCTGGAATTTCTTGGTATTCAGATTGATGTCAAAAACAGTCCGGCCCTGGATCCTGATTTCATACCGCTCAACGCCTTCAACCGGGCGTTCCTGAAAACAGCGGACAAGCCGTTGACAGTCGCGGTAGAGGCCAGCGACGGACAGACCGCGTTGATCGATACATTCGTGCACGGAACTGCCGATCGGTTTGCGGCTGATTATTATCATGTGGAACGCCTGGTTAAAACGCTGCTCTGGCAGAAAGGCGGCCGCAAAGTGATCATCTGCGGCGACCGAAACCTCTGTGAAGCGATCGCCCGTGCCTACAGCCCTTCAGGAGAACGGTCCTTTGACTACCATTTCATGGCCCGCGTCTATGAAATGCCCTTTGAAGTGGTTTACCGGGACATTGCGGATAAACCGCAAAACAGCAGCAGTCCGCGTGCGGTCGGCCGCCATCTGGATGGCTGCCGCATCGGCTTCGATGCCGGTGGCAGCGACCGTAAGGTTTCAGCCGTCATAGACGGCGAAGCGGTGTTCAGTGAAGAAGTTGTCTGGCTGCCCAAAGAACAGGCAGACCCCGACTACCATTTCGAAGGCATCGTAAGCGCCTTCAAATCGGCCGCGGCACATATGCCGCGTGTTGACGGCATTGGTGTCTCCTCTGCCGGCATCTATATCAACAACCGGACGATGGTCGCCTCGCTGTTTCTCAAGGTTCCGGACGATCTTTTCGAAATAAAAGTTAAAGATATCTTCATCCGCGCTGCACGCGAACTTGGCCCGGATATACCCATTGAAATCTGCAACGATGGCGACGTGACCGCTCTGGCCGGTTCTATGAGCATCGGCTCGGGCAGTGTGCTGGGCCTGGCGATGGGCACCAGCGAAGCCGGCGGCTATGTTGACCACGACGGCAACATCACCGGCTGGCTGAATGAACTGGCCTTCGTACCGGTGGATGCCAATCCTGAAGCCATGATCGACGAATGGTCCGGCGACATCGGCTGCGGTGTCAAGTACTTTTCCCAAGATGGCATCATCAAGCTGGCGCCACGCGCCGGCATTGACCTGTCAGCGGTCGAAACACCTGCAGAAAAATTGAAAATCGTACAAAAACTGATGGCAGCGGATGACCCGCGCGCCAAAGCAGTATACCTGAGCACCGGCTGTTACCTGGGCCATGCTCTGGCCTGGTATAATGATTTATATGAGATCAAGCATGTTCTCCTGCTGGGCCGTGTGATGAGCGGTCGCGGCGGAGATCTGGCTCTGGCTGAAGCAAAACGTGTTCTTGCTGAGGAATATCCTGAAGTCAAGCTGATCCCGGCGCTGCCCGATGAAAAATTCCGACGCGTCGGCCAATCGGTGGCGGCAGCCAGCCTGCCAGAAACCAACAAGAAAGGATGACCATAACATGTTGTTTAAAAATGCTATCATTTATCGCGATGACTTTACCTTCCACAAAGGTGACCTGGCCGTTGACAATGGTATTTTCACGGAC
>JAAYLM010000286.1 GCA_012521915.1 Oscillospiraceae bacterium
CATCTGCCTGTTTCACTGGACAGTGTGGTATAAAAGGTTCCGTCCGGTGCGCAGTCGCCATCCCAGCAGCAATTGAAATTCTCATTTCCGGGCATCCAGGGGCGCGCCTGATGCACACCTGTCTGATTGATGACACGGTAATAATCATCTGAGAACTGCTTGAAATAATACATTGTGTTCCTCCCTTTGTTTGAACGCAAAGACATGTTTAGACGTCCTGTCGTCATATGGTCTTATAGCGTAATCATATGTACTGTGCCGAGCCGGTCAGCCCCGCCGATGGCCAGTGTCTTTTCATCAGGTGACAAGGCAACCGACGACAGGATGTTCGAAGCAGACGGACGGTAGAAGCCGATGGAGTCATAATTGAGCATACCGAGCTGACGCAATCCGGTTTGGTCGTCAAAGTAGAAAACATAACCCATATCTTCATCATCGCCGGCAACGCCCCATAGCGCGGTCCTGGCGGCGTTGGTGACCATGCAGCGTACCGGTCCGTAGGCAGCGGCCTGCCCTAAGCTGAAGACTTCGCCATTTAGTGAAACCAGTGCCAGCATTGCGTCACGTGTGCCCACCATCTTGCGGTCACCATTCCATTCGGTTGTTGCTGTAGCAAACGCGCGGTAACGCCGCCCGGCAACCTCAGGCAGCCGGATCTGCGGGTCGATGCTCACAGGGCGTGGCAGCATGTTGTCTTTCAGCCATTGGCGGTAGGATGCCTTGATGGTGGCAAAATCAGCCCGGGATTCAATATCGCGGCCACGCACACGGAACACGTATTTGGCTTTAGAAAAATCGTCTGTTTCACCAGTCACAACATGAAGGATACCCGCTTTATCGAACACCATGCCGATCACAGCGGAATCTTCCGGACGCAGCACAGCATTCCACAGCCGTACTGGATAGGCATTGCGGTTTGGGAAGGCTGCGAAGGGATTGTTTTCCGTCACCTGCTCTCCGGCGCCGGCTTTTTTACGGACTTCTTCCCGCTCTTTCTCTTCAACCGTGACAATGCGCGGATGGACACGTTTTTCATCGGTATAGGGCCCAATCTCGTGCAAATGCTTGCGGAACTCAGGCAGGTCGATACAGATGACGCTCGGTCCTTTATGGCCGAATCCTGTTCCATGGTCAACCGTATAGAGGCGGTCTGTCTCGGCATCATACTCCATTTCAACGGTAATACCGTGAACGCGTTCAGGCGTTCCCATCATACCGACATATTCCGGTTCTTTACCGTTCTCAATATCCCAGCGAAGGAGTCTTGAGACATAGGGATTGAGCCGCACATCATTGGTGTGGTTGTGCAGATGCGACCGCAATTCATACCAGATCACACCATACTTGTCGATGGCAAAGGCGCCGCAGCTGAAGTCAACATCTGCAAAATCGATGGGTATAAGACCTTCACCCGGTACGAGAGAACCCGCCGTGGTGAATTCGCCGGTAGCGAATTCATACTGAAACATGTCCCAGGCAGAGCTGTTGGTCAGATACATAAATTTTCCGGATGGATGGGTTCGAGCACACGTCAGATAACGATAATGCGTGTTGTTGGAATAGGCGCCCGGGTAATACGGCACTTGTCTGTGCAGGTCTTCCAGACAGTCTTTATCGGTATTGATGCGGTAGTACGCACCGGATTTGGTGCAGGAATAGATATGTCCGTCACCAGCCAGGGCTAGCCGGTAATTAAACACCTCAGCCGCTTTCCCCAGATTTTTGACCAGTCTTGTCTTGCAGTCCATACTGTAAACATGGCCCCGGGAAAAACCGATCATATAGAGCCGGTCATGCTTATCATCGTATTTCGCGCCATAAATCGATTCACGCGGCACAGGGGTGCCCCAGGACTCTGCATGCCCGCTGTCCGGGTCATAGCACAAAATCTGGTAACCCGGGAATCCTTCCCAGATATCCGTATGGTGCGCGAACGGCATCCATTCCGGGTGCTGTGGTGCCCGATCGGTATTGTGCGTCACGGCCAGGACCATATAACCGCAACCGCCTTCTTTAGGCCGGAAGTTGATGGAAGTATGAAATTTGGAATGGGGCAGCTGGCGTTTCTGCGGCATCGCCAGGTCCCCCATATAGGCGCAATCCTCAAGGCAGTTTTTCGTGTAATTGTAGCGCACAAGCTTAGCATGGTCACATTTGCCGGCTTCTGATGATAGCGTGTAATAGAAGGTTCCGTCAGGGGCTAACGCCCCGTCCCAACAGGTGTTGAATGTCTCATTGCCTTCTTCAGGCGGCTCGGCGCAGCGGACACCTGCCTGGGGTATGAGTTTATAAAAATCAGGATCATCGTATGATTTAAAAAGGTATGCCATCTTTGACTTCTCCTTTTTTCTTCTGCTTCTTCGTGCATCACATCAGAGGATGTTTTTTGCGGATCGTTTCCTGATGTGCCATACTGGCCCGTATGGCACATCAGATTCAATGTCACAAAGTCATGATGTGCACTGTAGCGATTCTGTCAGCGCCGCCTATGGCCAGATACTTCCCATCCGGTGACAACACCACACTGGACAGCACATTTGACGCTGTCGGTCCATCGAAATAGCCGTGCGAGTTGTAATTCAGGATACCCAGCTGGCGCAGGCCCTCTTCGTCATCATAGGAAAAGACATAGCCCATGTCATCGTTATCGCCGGCAACACCCCACAGCTTTGTCTGATCCACGTTCGTTGCCATGCAGCGAATGGGACCATATGCCGCAGCATGGCCCAAAGCGTAAGCTTTGCCATCCGGCTTGACAATCGCGACCAGCGCGTCCAGTGTGCCGATGATCTTTCTGCCGTTGTTCCAGTCGACCATTGCTGAAGCCTGGGCACGATAGCGGCGGCCTGTCGCCTCCGGCAGATTTATGTTTTCATCAAAAGAAAACGGCTGAGGCTGGATGCTACGACGCAGCCAGTCACGGTAATCGTCCTTTATGACAGCCATCTCACGCACGCCTTCGACTTTTCCGCGCGTGATACGTACAACATACTTAGCGCTTTCGAAGCTGCCGCCTTGACCACAGACAACATGTAAAATATAGTCTTCACCGGATTTGCCAGGTTCAAACGCCATGCCGATCACACTGGATTCAGCGACATCCAGACGCGGGAGACTGCGCCAGATACGTACGGGGCTTACTGCTGTCGGGGCGAACGCCTGGAATGGGTTTTTCTCGGTGACTTCCTCACCGACCTTGCGGGCGATCTTCTCGCGCCTTTTCTCCAGTTCTTCCGGTTCAAGTTTACGTATGTTCAGGACGGCGTCATCAGACACCGGCCCGCGATTCTGGTATACCGGACGGAACAGGGAAAGATCAATCGCCGTTACGCCAGGGCCATCAGCGCCAAAGCCGCGACCGACATTGGCACAATAAATGATATCACGTGCGGGATCGTATTCCATTTCGGTGATGCTGTTCTCAACGCGATGCTCCGTACCGATGATGCCGCAGCAGAAAGGCTCCTCACCGTTTTCCACATCCCAGCGCATGAGGTAGCAGGGACGTGGATCTGAATATGCTGTTTCGTTGTGAATGCTCCAGTGGTGGACACAAAACCAGATGACACCCTCTTTATCGATGACAAAACTGTGCGGATTCCAGCTGCCATCTGGTGCTGGCAGTTCGTACAAGCCATCGCCAGGCATGATTTTCCCGGCCTTGTAAACCTCATCACTGGCAAAATCCAATTTGTACATATAGGGAGCGGTGGCAAACATCATATACATGAACTGTCCTGACGGATGGTTGCGGGCGTTCTCCATATAGCGATACCAGGTGTTGTTGATATAATTGTTTTCATATTCCGGCACGCTGAAAGGCATATGCTCAAGCTCATTCTTTTCGGTGTCGATCCGGAAAAGCTGGCCGGCCTTGGTGCAGCCATACAGGTTGCCGTCATGCCCACGAACCAGACGATAGCAATACAGCTCAGCAACCTTGCCCAGGTCTTTGGTAACCCGCCGGGTCGCGAGGTCATAGGAATAAACGTGCCCGCGCATAAAGCCGATCATGTAGAGCCTGTTATGGACAGGATCATATTTAGAGCCATAGATGCTTTCGTGTGTCACGGGTGTGCCCAGAGAGAAGGCGTGGCCGGATTTGGGGTCATAAATTAGAATCTGTGATCCCGGGAAACCTTCCCAGACATGATTGTGATGGCCAAAAGGCATCCATTCCACGTGCTGCCGGGCACGATCGGTAGAATGGGTCGTGGCGATAACCAGATAGTCTTTCGGATCATCGGCAACTTCAGGATACAGTGCATGACGGGGCATAAAGTTGATGGAAGTGTGTAGCTTGGAATGCGGAAGCTGACGATCCTGCGGCAGCACGATCTGTCCGGCATAAAAGCAATCGACGATCTCGTTCTTGTCGTAGTCGTAGCGAACAAGCTTGGCATGATCACATTTGCCAGCTTCAGAAGACAGTGTGTAGTAGAAAGTGCCATCCGGCGCGAGTGCGCCATCCCAGCAGGCATTGTAATTTTCATTGCCTTCAGCTGCTGGCTGAGCCTGTTTTACGCCTGCTTGATTGATGACGCGTCGGGCTTCGTCAGAGAACCGGTCAAAGACATAATTACTCAAGTTCGTATCCTCTCTTTCTCTTGTCTGGTTTTGATAAGCGCAGACAACTGTTTCAACCAGCAGAAAGTCCAGCTGCCTGTTTTTTTTCCAGGGTGCCAATACCTCGTTCCAATGAGTTTTTCTGGTTAATATGACGGTTGTTAAGTCTTGACGGTGATGTTTTCAGAAACGCAAAAAAAAGTCTGCCTGCTAATAAGCTGGCAGATATGAAGGGGGTAATTGGCGGGGGGCTGTCATATGACGCATTTCGTTTTATCCTGTTGGTCGTAAGCATGAAATGAAACGAATAACGGGAATCTGACCTGTAAAAAGCCTGATGCCTCAAGCTTATCCTTATTGAAACGACTTTATGGTCAGGCAACAACGACTGCTGCCCAACGGTTTCGACCCATGCCATGTTGATTAACCGCCTGCTTCATGATAAACGGTGCTTATCATGTTCATTTGTTTAGATCCATGTCATTTGTCTGTGCTTTGACAACCTGGTCATAAAAAGGGGAAAAAGCACAAACAGGTTACTGGGCGAATTATAACATGAAGGAAATGCGTTCGCAAGGCGGTACAAATGATATATCCATCCTCTGCCTGGATCCAAGTTGTTTCGTTTTAAGGCTAAATTCCTGTCGAGCCAAAGCCGCCGCCACGGTCGGAGCCGATATCTTCCGGCCTGGCACAGGTCACGAACTGAGCCTGCACATAACGGGAGAATACCATCTGGGCGATTCGTTCGCCCCGTGTTATCCTCAGCGTTCCGAACGGGTAACCTTGCTCATCCAGATATAACGTTTGACCAGATATAGCAGCCATAGACGGTAACGCCTGCCGCACCTGATGCAAGGATGATCCGGCCAGACAGCCAGCTGCACCATCTGCCAGAAAGGCTGCCCAGGTCGTCTGCCTGCCGGGCTGGCATAATTCAGTTGCCAGCTGCGGATCTCTCAGGATCAGCCAAGGTAAATCAGCCTGGCTAAAAGTGTTTTCCAGCAAAACGCCAACCGGTGAGCGGTAGTCGCTGTCAATGGTTCCCGGTGTATTGGGGATCCGTAGACGGGTGCGCAGGGAAAGGCCGCTACGCGGTCTGACTTGGGCTTCAACACCTGGCGGCAGTGCCATTACCAGGTCGAGCGGCATCAGTCGGGATTCGCCAGGCAGAAGAATCAGGTCAGCTGCTGCAATAAGATCACAACCCGCAGAACCTGTTGTCGCGTAAAGTGGGCATTGACCGTCCGGGCCGGTTCGGATATAAACAACAAGCTGTGCTGGTTTACTGACCGAAGCTGAGTCGTGCTCTCTTTTTATCTTTTCATTCTTTTCTGCCATCCGATTACTCCTTTGATTGCAGGCGTTCAACTGAGTTGTTCGCGCAGATGCCTGATCAGTTCTCTTCTCTCTTGTTGTGTTTCCTCTAAAAAGGAAAACCTGGCAAATAAAGCTGTATGAGCAGAATACTGCTGATACAGCCGAACAAAGGCCGATATTTGGGAAAGATGGTCATGTTGCAACAGTTCACTCTGGCAAACAAGAGGGTGGGTCAGCAAAGGAAATGTATAACCTCTTCTGTCTGTCATGGCATATAAACGGCCTGGATCAGCATCAACCGGTCTCTGCTCCTGCACGCAGCGACGGCAAGCCGGCTGGTTGCAGCCAATCGGACAGTAGGCATTGCGCATCACCGTCATACGCCCATACACAGGCACTTCAACCGCAGGCCTGCTTGCGGCAATATTCTGGCGGTTCGTCAGTTTTTCTAACAGTTTCTGCCTTGCTTCATCAGTCAGCTCAGGCGACAGGCAAACCATATCAGCGCCATCCCGCAGCCAACCGTTCAGGCTATCCTCATTGAAACAATTGGCTGTACTGTCGATCAGCCAGTTCAGTGACCTGACCGCTTGAGGCTGAAACGGCACCAGTGTGTCAAAGGCTTGCCTGCCATGGTTGCTTACATAGCCATCGACGCCTGAGCTTAAAGACTGTTCCAACAGACTCGGCAGCAGCTGGCTGAGCCGGCCGAAACGAGATGGTGGAATAACCGCCATGACACGGGCTTGAGGTTCAGCCTTATGTAAAGATCCGATCCAGACTGAGGCTTTGTCAGCGGCTAACGATAAAATCGGTAAAAGGTACAAGTCAGCCCCGCAGGGCAGCTGATCCGGATCAGCCGGGAGCATATGAAAATAAGCGGTGACCGTGCCATCGAACGTTTGAGCCGTCTGTGGTATATTGGTTTTGGGGAAACCTATCACCGGTGTGTGGCGTGGTATGGCATTGTGCGTTGATTCACGGATATTTTGCCTGATCTTCTCCAGCAGGTCCCGGCGCAACCGATTGACGCCTGCAATACGCAAGGAGACTTTATCAGGTGTCATAAGCGACACAACCCGAAATGAAGTACCGCCGGTTTTTGCCAGTTGCTCATGCAGCCTTTCTGAAAGCAAGGGTGCAACGGCTTCACAATTTGTCTGCACAGTCGTTTTCATCCCGGCCAATGGCCCGTTCATAACCTGGCCTTCCAGCTGGATTGTTGAGCCCTCTATCGTTGTCGACATCGTTATCGCCAGCTGTGTTCTGGAAGGTGTCGCTTCCCGGGCCAACGCCTCAGCCTGACCACTGCTCATCAGGTACACCGCATGGCCAGGTTTTATCAGACGCATGACATCCGGGTGAAAACCTTGTATCAGCCAGCCAGCCACGGAATCATGGATTTTACCAATTGGGGCGCTGTATGATCCGCCATCATCATGATCAGGCTGTCTATGATCGCGCACAGCCAGAACATCTCCACGGGCAGGCATCAGTCCTGTTCTCCGGAACGGTTTAACAAGCATCCGGCCGGTCGCTGTCTGGCATTCCATGACAGATCCAATGAGCAGGCCGGCATGGCCGCTATCGGGTCCGGCCAGAAAATCCTTTCCCATATGTCCTGTCAACATACGTTGCGTAAACCGTCCGCCACGGTTGTAGGCGACCAGCAGGCGCTGACGGGCCAGATCAGCTTCTTCTGCGGATAAACACATTCCTTTTCTATCCAGATCAATCAACTGGCGGTATACGGCAACAACCTGCCCGACATAATCCGCCCTGCGCATGCGCCCTTCAATTTTAAGCGCAGCCACTCCGCTATGAATCAAGTCAGGAAGGCCCTCAATATAGGCTTGATCGCACGGACTCAACCAGGGAAAGCTTTTTTCAGCATTGGTGTCAGCATTGGTCGGCCAACCGGCTCGTTTCCAGGGCAGCCGACAGGGCTGGGCACAAGCGCCCCTGTTGCCACTGCGGCCACCGTTTAGACTGCTGAGGAGACATTGTCCGGACATGCTCATGCACAAAGCACCGTGCAGGAACACTTCTGTTTCCAGTCCCAGGTCTGTCGCATCCCTGTTCAGCTTCATGACTTCATTAAGCTGAAGCTCGCGTGCCAGAATAACCCGGGAAAAGCCAAGGAGAGAAGCCTGAACCAGACCAGCCTGGTCGGATATCGACATTTGTGTGCTGGCATGTATAGGAAGATCCGGCAACCCTTTGCGCAATTGGGCAGCCAGGCCGGTATCCTGCAGGATCAAGGCATCCACACCGGCAACAGCTGCCCGTTCTGCCTGTTCAAGCGCACCCGACATCTCATCGTCATGGATAAGGGTATTCAAGGCCAGATAAACAAAAAGGCCATGATCATGAGCAAGTTCGACTGCCTTGATCAGCTCATGCTCATTAAAGTTGCCAGCCTGCTTGCGGGCACTGAATTTCGTTGCACCGAGGTAGACAGCATCTGCACCATAGGCAATGGCAGCTTCCAGTGAGGCAAAATTGCCTGCAGGCGCCAGCAGTTCCGGGTATTTTTCTTTCGTTTCGCCAGAAACAAGAGGCTTGGCAGATTTTTCCAGAAATGTCATATCGTTTAGCGTTGATCGGAATCTTTTTCGGATCCTGCGATACCGAATGCTTTCAGATAGTCATCAAGGTTTGTCTGGCGCATGCGATCAAGGCTGCGGGCTTCAAGCCCTGATGTTGTCTGACGGGACAAACGGGTCAGGTCAATGATCTCATCTGTGTTGTTTTCCGGCTGGGCATCCTGAACATCATCCTGAGGCATGCCCTCTTCTTCCGTGACATTGGTGTTTCCCTCAACATCTGCAGATACATCGACAGGTTCTGGTAATAGAGGCTCAACCGCGTCATGGATCAAGTCATCAGGGATATCCGCAGCAGCAACGGGCTCTTGATCCACTCTTGTTTCCTCGACAGTAAGCTCGGCTGCGCTGATTGACGCTTCCTCTTCGTTGGCCGGACTGACAGGATCATCCATCTGATCCTGTTCGGCCTGCAGAACTGTTTCGTTAAAGGAATTGCCAGGCAGCGATGCCGCCTGCTCTCCCTGACTGGTCAGATTATTGATCAAGGCCTGGTAATCCCGGGTCAGTTCATTGAGCCGTAACAGCTCTTTTTTCATTTCCCAGTTTTGTTCACGCAACCGGTTCAGCTCTCGTCGGGCTTCTGTCGATTTCTGTTCCTGATCTTTCTGCCGGTTATTGATATCTTTCATTTGCTGATAAGCCCGGGTCAAATCATCAACCGCGTTAACCAGGGCAAGGACGGTTGCCATTGCCTGGCTGAGCTGCGGGTTATCCTGCATGATGCGGTTGATCATCTCATCGGCGCGCGAGGCAATCTGGCGCGTATAAATTTCGTTTTCTGAAGTTACGAGCTGATAGACCATACCGCCAATGCGGACCTCACATTTTTTCAATTCTTCTTTAGCCACTGCAGCCACCTCACCATTTTGCCGATACTTCGGGCAACCAGCCATTTCTACCTCTTTTAGTATAGAGCAGTTACAGACAATGGGCAATCTGTTCTCTACCGGCTTTCCGGCGGACATGCAACCGTTTCGTTGTGTAATAGAATGTGATCGAGAATCACTTTCTGGCATTTTGTGCTTGATCTTTGCTGTGCAGCATGAAGGCATAAATCTGCCGAGACAAGACCGATTTCTTCAGCAGGTTGAACGACAGTTGTAATGGAAAGGCGCATCAAGCCGGTTTCATCAGCAGCGTCAAAGGCCGCGATCGATAGATCGTCCGGAACAGTCAGACCAGCAGCCTCGATCGCTTTGATCGCCCCGTAAGCCATGAAATTGTTGGCCAGGCAGACAGCCGTCGGAGGCTTTGCCTGCCGCAGGAATTCTGTCATGATCCTGTATCCGGACGCTTCGCGGAAATCCCCAAAACGATACCAGGTATCCTCCGGTATGATACCCTGTCCTGTCAGCGCTTGCCGCCAGCCGGCCAGGCGCTCATCTGCTGATGACTCACCCTGAGGGCCTGTTATCATGTAAATACGCTCATGTCCTTTTTCACACATGTAGCGCACCAGATCACGCGTTGCTTTTGCGTTATTGATGGTCACGGAATAAACAGGCTGGCTGCTTTGCGGAACATTGTCGAAGAAGACAACCGGACAGCCGGTCTTGCCGTACAGCGCATTGATCAATTGTTGTCTGGCACTGGTGGCTACAATAATACCCGCGACTTTCTGACGCATCAGTAAATTAATCGCGTTTTCCTCTTGAACAATATCTTCATCGGTGTTGCACAAGAGGAGTGAATAACGACGTTCCATAACACCATGTTCAATACCCTTGATCACACGGGCATAAAAGGGGTTGGATATGTCAGGCACGATAATGCCCAGTACATTGGATGTATTGGTTTTCAGCCGCCGCGCGTTCTCATCAGGCAGATAATGATGGCGCTGCAAAGCTTCCTGGACTTTTTTTCTGGTAGCAGGATTGACACGGTCCTGATTGTTGACAACCCGTGAAACCGTAGATACAGATAATTTGAGTTCTTCCGCTATATCTTTAAGTTTGACCAGGTTGATCACCTCACAGCTCCGTCATGCACAGCACGGATGCCTATACTCAGCAAAAACGCGCGCTTATGGCGCAACAGGAGCCAGGATACGCTCAATTTTACTTTTCACCTGATTGGCAGATTCTGGCTCCAGGTATCCGACAATCATCTGCATGGTGACGCTGGACAGGCCTTCCAAACGCTTCATCTGGTTGTTTTTTTGGGCATAGGCCAGGCCAAAATGCTCTGCAGTTGCCGGAAGAACGAGGCCCATGGCGTCTTCATCCCGCGTCCGGCCAATCCAGCGCAAGCGAAGCCGCAGTTCTTTGATACGATGGGCGACATAATGGGCTGCTCCAGAAGGAAGCTGCTGCAAACTGTTGGCAAAGCCAGCTTCATCAGCCTGGAAGCGAATGGTCATGACAATCTCCGGATCATAGGTCTGTTGATCCGGGTCAACCCTGTGATGAGCAGACGGGTCTTTTTTATAGGTTTCAATGGTTTCACTTAGTTTCGCTGCCTGCTGTGGCGGCAAATGGGCCACATCCGTCTGATGGACCGTGATTGCATCCGGGGTTGCCGGTGCACTGTAGATCAGGTGACTGCCGTTGACCGGACGGAAGTTGATGTGGCATAGATACATGTAGTTCAGGGGATCATGGCGCAGGTTTGTCAGCGTCATGGATGCGTGGAAAACGCTTTCTCCTGCGTTCAGGCGGATAGAAGGCTGTGCCCTGTAGCCACAAGTAAAAGCGACAACGTACTCTGTTTCTCCATTAAGCGAAATATAAGGTCCGTTATCGTCTTCACCTAGTGTTAGATAGGCATTTTCATATTTGCGGTTTGGCAGCTCACCATGTTGAGGATGCTCGTCTTCCTTGGCAGGATTTCCCATAGCTGTTGCGCCGCAATGAATCAGGAAACCACCATAAGTTTTCAGATATTCCTCTGTGGGAACAGGCTCGTCGAACATGGACCGCATGGTCAGATCTTCTCCCAGGAAACGGGCACGCCAGATCTGCTGGCCTTGAAACGGCAGAATCAGCAGTTCACCTGACTCATTGCCCATTTTCAGACCGCAAACACCACTTGAAAACAGAAAACTCTTAGCATACAACACACCGTTGCGGACAAGGACACGTTCTTTTTCCGTAAACATTTCCGGATACAAGGGTACATTGACAATCTTCATGTGAACCTCCCACTGGCTGTCTGCCCTCTTGGCAGTTGTTGAAAACTTCCAGCTCTTGTCATAACGTTATCATATGCCATGTTAAGCGTCAATCCAGCGCCCGGATGGATCCAGCTGGTGCAGCCTCATGAATAAGTCATAAAACTGACGCGGCTGAACTTGTTCTGCACGTACAGCTGCCTCCAGGCCGGCTTGTTCCAGTAGCGAAGCCGGCGAAAGACCCATGCCACACGGCAGATTGTGGCTTAGTTTCTTGCGGCGCTGGCGAAAACAGCGCTCGAGAAAACGCAAAAACAGCCATCGTGTCTGCCGGTCTGATGTAAAGGATCCATCAAGCCTGCTATCCGGGCAATCTACAGCATGATCGGCCTTCTCAATCAGTATGACCGTCGAAGCGATATGCGGCCTGGGCCAGAATGCTTCAGGGGAAACTTGAAAAAGACATCTGCTTGACCCATGCAGGGCGAGCAGAATGGTTGTCGGCCTGTATGACTTGGTGCCCGGGCCACGCAACAATCGATCGGCAGCTTCTTTCTGCAACATGAATACACAGCGTCTGGCCATCGGCAGATCGCATAAAACATGTTCTATAAGTGCTGTTGTAATATAATACGGTAGATTACCCAGTACAATGGTTTCTCCTGACCAGCCATCAGCCAGGCTGCCGATGTCGGTCTTTAGTGCATCCTGGTGGATGACCCGGCAATGCGGGAAGGCTGCCAGCACTTGTTTGAGAACCGGTATCAGATGGCGGTCAATCTCTATGGCTGCCACCCGACCGGCCGTCTGTGC
>JAAYLM010000287.1 GCA_012521915.1 Oscillospiraceae bacterium
TCATCGACGGGCTACAGCACGGGTCGTGTATTCAATCAACTAACAGAAGCTCTGCTGCAAACTGAAACAGGCAGTATGACCCCTGCTGAGATCGAGCAGGTGTTTGCCGCATTACCCGTTGATGTGACTTTTGTTGATGCTGGCAATAAGGTGCGTTTTTTTTCCCGTCCCCGAGAGCGCATCTTTCCCCGATCTAGTGCCATCATCGGCCGATCTGTTGAGAACTGCCATCCACCGCAAAGTGTTGATCGTGTTCTGGAGATCATTCAGGCTTTTCGGGATGGCCGGCACCAGCAGGCAAGCTTTTGGATCAGGCTGCGCGGCCGCCTGATTCTGATCCAGTATTTCGCAGTACGTGACAAGCATGGTGGATATATGGGGACACTCGAAGTAAGCCAGGACATCACCGACTGGCAGCAGTTGGAAGGTGAGCGACGTCTCATATCATGGAAAGACACATAAGCAAATCAGGTTTGTTCAAAAAAACAGGCGGACTGCCGAGACTGCGGTCAGGCCGAGGATCAACCAGCGAAAAGTTTTTTCGTTAAGCTTCGTGACCAGCCAGATGCCAAGGCGGATACCGGCAAAAACCAGAGGAAGCGTCAGTAAGACAAGCAAAGCGACTTTCCAGGTCAAACTATGCCAGACAAAAATCTGGATCGGCAGTTTAAGCAGATTGACAATGAAAAAGAAAACAGCTGAAGTGCCGAGGTAGTTTTTTTTGTTCAAGCCGATAGCCAGCAGATAAACAGCGAATATGGGGCCGGCGGCGTTGCCAACCATCGATGAAAAACCACTCAGCATGCCGACCATAAAGATGAAGAGCGCGTTATGCGGCACCTTGAACTGCGTACCACTGATTTCACGAAAAATCATCAAGCCCAGGCATAAGATGACAACAATGGCGATCAGTAGCTTGAATTGATGGTCGTTAATGATTTGACCGGTCAATGCCCCCAGGCCAATACCTGCCACAGCGGCAGGAAGCAAGGCACGCAACTCAGTCCAGACGACGCCTTTGTAATAGGCGCGTACCGCAAAGAGGTCGCCTGTAAGCAGCATCAGCAGCATAAGTCCTGTTGACTGACGACCGCCCCAGACAGCAGCCATAAGCGGAATGACAACCAGTGTAATCCCGCTTAGTCCGGCTTTGTTCAGGCCGACAAACAAAGCGACAACAAAAACCATAACCAGCTGCAGCATGGTTATGTCAAAATAAGCCAAAATATCCATGAGCAACATCTTATCACAAGATAGGCTATGGCGGAATCCATAACAGCTCTTCCTTGTTGACAAGGTTTCTGTTGCTGTCAGAATAGCAGAATAGAGAGCAAGTCAGAACGTCGAAAGAGCGCAACGCCCGAATGCATTCAAGGAGAAAAGTATGTTACGGATAAGCTATTTATGGAATGAACGGATTGCTGATAGCCGTTTCCATTATGCGGTCATGGTTGCCCGTCAAGGCCCTCAGTGGATCTTTGTCCGTCAGGCAGCCCGGCAGACCTTTGAGCTGCCGGCAGGACGCCGTGAGCCAGGTGAATCTATTCTTCAGACAGCCCGGCGCGAATTGTATGAAGAAACAGGCGCCACCTGCTATAAACTGGCTGCCTTGTGTCCGTTCATGGTTTTCGATGACAACATGCCAGTTGTTGGAGAGACGCCATGCGGTATGCTTTATCTGGCTGAGATCCAAAAACGGGCGGCCTTGCCGCAGGGGTCTGAGATTGCGGAAACCGTTCTGCTGGATCAACTGCCGGCAAATCTGTCCTATCCAGAAGTTCAGCCCCGGCTGTTCCGTCTGGCAACCCTCTTGTTCCCGGTGCGTATCCGGCTGACGGATCATAGCTGACCATATTTCGATCGGCGGCACACTGATTCATCTTGAACACATCTTTCCCGCACTGCTCAGCAGGATAAAGACCTTAACCTGCGAAAATTTTGTTGATCATCTTCCCAGAACCCCTTCAATATCGCTATAATACACGCAGCAATGATAAGCATTGAGACTGCCCAAAGGCTGGTGTCCGGTATGAAGAGAAGGAGACCGACATGATTTTTTATTTTACAGGAACCGGCAACAGCCTGGCAGTAGCCCGACAGCTGAGCCAGGCGTTACAAGAACCCCTTAGTGCCATGAGCGATCAGCTGCAGGTAAAGGGAAAGGCCTTTTCTTTACAGCCAGGTGAAGCGGTCGGTTTAGTATTTCCTGTTTATTTCTATACCATCCCTCGTCTGGTTGCTGACTTTATCAGAAGCCTTCGTCTTGTTTCACACGAAAAACCCTACATCTATGCAGTCCTGACCTGTGGCGGACAGACGGGGCAGGCCGGCAGGGATCTTGAGCGTCAACTGCTCAGACAGCGTCTGGAGCTTTCTTACCTGACCGCTGTTGTGCTGCCGGACAATTATGTTCCCTTACTGCATGTACCAAATGAAAAGAAACAGCAGGTTCTTTTCCTGACAGCAGAAAAGGATCTGATCACGGCAACAGTCCAGATCAAAGCGCGTAAAAAAGGAGACCACAACGCTAAGAAAGGTTTGTTGTCTGGTCTGCTCACCGCCTCTGCTGCACCCCTGTATCGTGATGGACGAAAAACAAACCGTTTCTGGGCTAGCGATTGTTGTACAGGCTGCCATCTATGTGCCAATATCTGTCCGGAAAAGACAATTGAGATCCGGCATGGCAAACCGGTATGGATAAAAGAACGCTGCACGTTTTGTTTAGCCTGTTTACATCGTTGTCCCGTGCAGGCAATAGAACATGGACGAACAACCAAGGGGAAAACAAGGTATGTCCATCCAATGCTGCAAAAAAAATCCTGGGAGACTTTGACGTGATCAGGAAAAAAACACAGATATTCTGTCATTACTTGAGAAGGTTGATCCAGTCTGGAACCAACTGGTTCGTACGACAGAAACAAGCGGCCCAAAAGGCAGACAAGTACAAAATTATTCTTACAGTATCTATCGTCGTCTTACTGATCCTGTCAGCCGCGGCAGCTGGTTGGGGGGAAAACCGGCTCAATAAACCCGTAACGATCCTGCTGCTCCCTGCGACACCTTCTGCGATCACAACAACCGCGCCAATGGCAATAGCGACGCCAAAACTAACGGCGACGCCCATGCTGACTGTAGTGGCAATCCAACAACCTGCAGAGGCAATCGTGCCGACTGCAGTGGCAACAGCGACTCCGCAGCCCACAGCTGCCTCCGTGCCGGCCACAATAACCTCGCGGCCCACTGCGACGCCTGCGCCGGCAACAGCCACACCGCAGCCAGCCGCAAGCCCCGTGCCGACCAAGATGGTTACAGCGACACCACTACCCACAGCGACAACCGCGCCGCTTGCGGAGGCAGCCGCGACGCCACCGATAACGGCAACGCCTGCGTTGACTGTGACCGTAACAGAAATAAAGGAAGACAACGCTTCTGCGACGCAAACAGCATTTCCGGGTATTGAACAGACGGTCACTGATCTATGGACTTTTCCACTTAAAATAGAAACCAGAACGCCCAGTCAAGGCGTTTTTGGAGCCCGGCGTTCCGGGTCACGCCTGCATGCCGGTATCGATCTTTATGGTGCTGACGGCACCAAGGTTTATGCCATGGCCGCTGGCCGGGTCAGCAAAATCTACATATTTTATGAAGCCCTTCTGGCTATTGAAGTGGTTAATGATGATGGAACCATCATCCGCTATACCGAATTGACCCCCCTGGTTAGCGTGGGGGATCGTGTTGAACAAGGTCAGGCGATCGCCAGACTGAAAAAGAACAGCAGCGGCACCTGCATGTTGCATCTGGAAATTTATGCCACAGCAGGCTCAGGCCTATTGACGCAGAAAGACAACAATAAGTATCTATATGTGACTGCCAAATCCGGATCATTCATGCGCCGCTCTGACCTGGTTGACCCCAGTGCCGTCTACCAGCTTCCCCGTCCCTGAGCTTATGAGCTTGTCCAACAAGGGATCCCAGCCGGAAGAAAAAAGAGAGCGATCGTTTGACCACTCTCTTTGCTCCCACAGTCTTTTCGCTGCTTTATCCTGCTGCGCAGGCTGTCTGACCGCGGAGCAAGCTCCTCAGCTTGTCAGACAGCAGCACCTGAAAAGACTACCCGCTGCGCAGGGCGGGAGCGTTGTGTTATATTCTGACTATTGTTTGCTGCTCATGGGAACGGTAGGCATTTTCCAGCAGTTCGGTCAATGCTTCGCCGCGTTCTGTGTCAAAGGGGATGGGCGTACCTTTGCTGATCCCGTCCAGCCATTGACGCAGCGCCATGGGCAGGGGGTCTGGCAATTTGTCGGGAATCACCCAGCCTTCAACCGGGTATTGTTTACTGCGGATTTTCACCTGACCGTCAACCGAGACAAGAGCGCCCTCTGTTCCCAGCAGCTCAAAACAGTTGGCCGACCACGGTGAGATAAATGACGTTTCCAGTACAGCGATCGCCTGATCGGCAAACGCAACAACTGAAACGGAATGGTCATCGTTGGGCGGAGGCGCGTAACTGGTGTTAAAAACCGACGCAATCCTTTGGGGCTTGCCCAGCAGATAAGAAGCGGTGTACATCGGGTGGCAACCAAGATCCATCATAGCTCCGCCACCTGACTTCTCGACATCGTACCAGTAATCGGGCAGCCAGCCCAGCAGGGATCCGGCATGAGCGTTGCGCATGCGCAGATAATGAACCCGGCCAAGCAGGCCGTCGTCAATAACCTGCCTGGCCAGTTGTACGATTGATGTGGTCAGATTAGGAAGCGAGATACAGAATTTCACATTGTTGCGGGCGATCGCTGAAGAAATTTCGCGGCAGCCAGCCAGAGTTGTGGCCATGGCTTTTTCCGTAAAAATATGCTTGCCGGCATTTGCCGCGGCAACCATGACTTTGACATGATCCGTCGTTGGGGTACCGACCACGACCGCGTCAACATCAGATCGCGCCAGCAGCGTATCCAGATCCGCTTCAAAAGCAACGCCTAGTTCATCAGCCCAGGCTTGTCCGCGCGTGTTGTCATCATCCCAGACGCAGGTGATGCAGGCATCATCTGTTTTTCTGATCTGCGCGGCATAACCGGCAGCGTGGACATGCCATTTCGAAAGCATAGCGATTCTGATCATCAAAAGGTACCTCCTGGTCTTTTTCCGTTTGCCTCTGTGTCAAATGGAAGGAATATCAATAACAATTTCTTTCTTTTCTTTGGCAGAACGGTAAATGCCATCAATAATAGCCTGATTGTAGAGAATTTCCTCGCCGGGAATCGGCGCAGGGCGACCCTCCAGAATGGCATCGCAGAAATCACGGACTTTGGCAGCGAAGATATCAATCTCAGCCGGTCCCCGATAGGCGTCATACATATTGGACGGCAGCACATAGGTGTCGGTCTGCATCCCATTGACATCCATAAAACACATCACGCGGGAAGGTTTACTGGGATCTTCGAAACCATTGCAGATTTTTATGCCGCCTTTTGTGCCCAGCCAAAGCGTGTCACCAAGTGAGTCGGCATGCATCGCCCAGGCTTGCTTGAAAACAAAAGTGATGTCATTTTCCAGACGGACAAAAGCAACAGAGAAATCATCAACATTGAAATTTTCCGGATCAGACCAATATTGGGGATTCTTGCCAAAATGGTCTGTCGCGACAGCGGATACCGTCAGAGGTTTCGGGTATTTGATGGCATGCAGGCATTCATCGATTGAATAGCAGCCCAGGTCACCCAGGCATCCAAAACCACCTTTTTCAGCATCGACGAATGAACCGGCTGGAATACCGCGCCGACGGCCGCCGCCGCTTTGTACATAATAAATTTCCCCCAGTGTTCCGGACGCTATAATCTCATCTACTTTTCGGCGCATGTGGCTGTAACGCGGCTGGAAACCTATCGTCAGGATCTTGCCTGAGCGGCGTGAGGCTCTGACCATGTCAACGGCTTCCGCCAGTGTGAAGGACATCGGTTTTTCACACTGTACGTGCAAACCCGCTTCCAGCGCCATGATCGCGCATTCCGCATGGGTTTTGTTGTAGGTGCAGACGCTGACCCCGTCCAGTTCCAGGTTTTTGATCATGGCTGCCGCTGACTCAAATGCTTCAGCCTTGCACAGACCGAACTCATCCAGGAAAGCCCGGGCTTTCCCCGGGATAATGTCAGCGCCGCCGACGATGCTGACATCTTCAAATTTCTGATAGGCACGCATATGCGCGTGAGCGATGCCACCTGTACCGATGATGCCAATACGTAATTTCTTTGTCAATTGATCACACCTCCCAGTATCGATCATCCGCCTGCTGCCGACCGGTTTGCCCGGATGTGGGCGCGGCCTTTGACAACCGGCCTGTTTCTGGCGGGTCAAGTCCATTATTGGCTAAATGGGGCAGATTGTCCACCTATTCTGCAGACACTGCACAGCATGTATGAAAGCGTCTGCTCTATGAAAGAAACGCTTTTGTCATGATGAATTTGTGCTAAGATAAA
>JAAYLM010000039.1 GCA_012521915.1 Oscillospiraceae bacterium
ACAAAAGGCAGGATGACCAGGTTGGAGAATGTAGGGGCGGAAAATGCAATCCGTTTGTTTATCAATCAAAAATTTGCAGCTGCAACACAGGCTTGGGAGGAAATAGAAGATCCTTATCAAAAGGTAAACACCTTTATCAAGCTAATGGAGTTTGTTATTCCAAAAAAGAGATCAGTTGATTTCAAACCTGAGGCAGGTCCCGAGAGCTCTCTTGAAGCCCGATTATCGAAAATGATGAAAGAGCATAACGCTGTTAATAATAATGCGGATGGAAAATGATTATATTGAATATCAATGATATGAACAATTAATTTTTTGAGGATTTTATTTCTATTTCACATGTCAACAACGAGACGTAATTACCTCTTCAAATCATAGCGTCTGTGATGAACACACATTAGCTGAAGAGTAGTATTAGAACCCAATACTTGGAACGATGATTGTAGACAATACTGCTTTAATCAACCCTTCTGATTCTTTTCCATTTAAAGAGACTGAAGTCTACGAATAGCTTCCTGGTACTCACACACAGTTCGTTAAAGTACCTGATTATCGATGAAAAAACTGTTCGTGTTAAACACAATTTTCATGAATAATATGTGCAACTAAACAGGTAACTTTACAGAAAACATACAAGACAATGGATAGGAAGGAGAAATTGGAACAGATTACCAGGATGCTGAACAAGGACCCTAAGCTCCCGATGGAGAGGGACGAGATCAGAAGAGCACTGGCGATGAAGAGAGCGCAGGAAGACGTGATCGCCACAATGAGGGAGAAGCAGCGCAAGATCAAGAACCTCCAGCATCAGTCAGACATGGGTAAGCTGATCAGGAAGGAACAGGGGAAAACATTGAGGCAGCTTCTACAGGAAGAGAAGGAACTCCTGGAAAGACTATTGAGCAACAAATAGAGGAAGCCGAAGCAGCCCATAAACGTCCTTTCAGTATAAGCTATTGCACATGTAATGATATAATTGACATTTTAATTTTCTTACATATTCAAATTAGTGTATAACAACAATGGGAAAGCAGAAAAAAACAAAAGCTCCTCAACAGCAGAATGTAGAGAGTTCATCCACCTCCAGGAAATTAACTGAGGAGGAGATGGAGGAACTAAAAAGGGTTTTCAGGAAAGCACACAATGACATAAAGGAATATTTACGAAAGGAAAATAAACTCGATAAATAGCACGTATGACATAAGTTGTCAATATTTCTCCTAATCTTGTATATATTAATTAAATAATACCCCACATTCTAATCGAAAAGTATACCACTTACAACCATGAATGGATTCTCCGAATGGATGTCAAGCATTTCCATAAGGTCATCGCTGATTTTGAACATAGCGGTTGTGATTATACCGCAGATGATGTGATAGCGGAATTTGCATCGGATAATCCCGAAAATTTTCTCTTCCCTTTTATGGAGGGTGTTATTGCCAATCTTAAAACATTGGGTAAGATACGCACATCGGAAACATATGCTGCGACCCTTTGTAAGTTTCAGACGTTTCCGAGAGGACAAGGATGTGCCGTTGGATGATATGGATTCAGATATGATGATGGCATACGAAGCATATTTGAAGAATAACGGAGTGAGTCCCAACTCTTCATCATTCTATATGCGTAATCTTCGGGCTGTGTATAATCGTGCTGTAGAAAAGGGACTTACCTCACAGCGCTTCCCGTTCAAGCATGTCTATACGGGAGTGGATAAGACCGTCAAGCGAGCCGTACCTCTGAAAGTCATCAAGCGAATCAAAGAAATGGATTTTTCAATGAATCCGACCTTTGATTTTGCCCGAGATATGTTCCTTATGAGTTTCTATACCCGAGGTATGTCATTCGTGGATATGGCATACCTACGAAAAAAGGATTTGCAAAATGGTGTACTATCCTATCGCAGACGCAAGACCGGGCAACAACTCTTCATCAAATGGGAGAAAT
>JAAYLM010000288.1 GCA_012521915.1 Oscillospiraceae bacterium
GCTTATCATCATGCGTTGCTATGATACCACCCTCACCCGATGTCAGGTTCTTGGAGTTCTGGCAGGAAAACGATGCGGCTTGCCCGTAGCCGGCAATATCTTTTCCGTTCCATTGCGCGCCGATCGCTTGAGCAGCGTCGAGAATGAGCGTCAGGTTGTGTTTTTCAGTCAGTTCAGATAATGCGGCCAAAGCGGGGGGACAACCACCGACAGCTACAGCAATGATGGCGCGGGTTTTATCTGTTATTCTGGATGATGCAGCAACCGGGTCAATGTTGTACGTTTCAGGATCAATATCGGCAAAGACCGGTGTGGCGCCGACAAAAAGGACTGCCGATAAAGTCGCGATGAAGGTATAGGGCGGCAAGATCACTTCGTCTCCGTAGCCAATACCACATCCCCTGAGGATCATTTCCAGGGATACGGTACCGTTCGAGACCACAACCGTGTGCTTGACGCCTGTTCGCATTGAAAAGCGCTTTTCAAAGCCGGAGGTCACCTCGCCTTTGCCCCACTTACCTGACAAAAAGACATCAGAAAGACCACGCATATCGTTTTCATCGGATCGCGGCCAGCAAGGATAGGCTTGTTTTCTAATGGGTTCGCCGCCGAAGACAGCAAGCTTGCTCATACAAAATCTCCTTGTCGTCAAACATAAATCATGATCAACACAGTCGTTTGATTGAAATCCGGTTTCGGCAGAAGAGCAGAAAAATGATCCGTGCAGCTCATCGGGTTATGGCCTCCAGATAAGTGTCTCTGACATACATCGCTGCCGCATCTTCAGGGTCCAAAGATGGAACGAGTACCTTTATTTCAGGATAGAGCTGCCGCAACAACGATTCATATTCACAGCGTATGAACTTGTTTTTCGTGAGCACACTGCCATACACGCCGACTGTTTTGTTTTCATACTGAGAATTTGCCTGATATAGCCGGCCGATCAGCTGTTTTGTATAATCCGCAAGGTAAAGAGAAGTCCTTTGCAGTATTTTTTGCGAAACCTTGTCACCAAGCAGCGCTTCTTTGGCGACAACCTCAGCGAAGGCTGCGATATCAGTCTGGGGTGAGCCATAAAAGACATTGATCAGATCACGCATCTTGTTACAGCCGAAGCATTGCGGCAATAAGCAGGTTAGGGCAGTCCGCTCACCGATACCGTCATAGTCCTGCAGGGCGGCTTGGATACCGGACAGGGCAATATGATAACCACTGCCCTCGTCACCCGTGAGTCTGCCCCATCCGCCTACGGTGTGCATGGCACCCGTTTTGTCGCAGGCGAGGCCCATGGCACCGGTACCGCTGATCATCATGACCCCTTCACCGCCTCTGGTATGGCCATACAAAGACATATAGGCGTCACTGCGTATGAATATGTGTGTTTTCCCCTTAAGCTTTTGCCGGAGAAGCATTCTGAAGGTTTCCGTTTTTTCATTGATGCCGCTTTCGTCCAGCGAGGAATCACCGAAGGCGATGGCCAGAACGTCATTTTCCAGACAAAGGGAAGCAATACCCGAAATGAGGTTGTCGACTGCATGTTCTGTTCCGACAAAATTATAATTCGTACTGGCTGTTATTGCCGCTCTAACAAACGCACCGCTTAGGGTAAACGCCTTTAAGGATGTTTTCGTTCCGCCTCCGTCAACCCCGATGATGTACGTCATGAATGCCTCCTGGCCAGCAAAGATTATGCTTTAAGAAAATTATATGAAAAGGAGCTGATCTGGTCAATCGCTTTATCGGCCATATTTGACTGCCCCTGGAAGATGCCGATAAAGGCAGGGGTATTGTCGTTGTTGACGGATAAGCTGGTTCTATTATAATAATCGTAAAAAGCAAAAGATGCAGACCATGGTTGAAACAACAAGGCAAAATGATCTTTTATCACGATCTCAAGATTCCCTTGTTGTTGTTCCGGCCTGTTGCGTGAGGTGGGGTTATGATGTTTGAACTTAAATGCGGATTTGCGCAAAGAGCTATGACACCTGTGCCGGAACATGTTTATCTTGATGGCTATGGCTTCAGGCTTACGCCTGCAGAAGGCGTTCATGACCCTCTGTACGTGAAGGCTTGTGCTATAGAATGCGGAGAAAAGAAGTTCGCGTTGCTGTCTTTTGACATCTGCGGTATGTCAGCTGCGGTCTATGATTATGTGTCCGGTCATATCGAGGATCTAACTGGTCTGGAACGCTCGCAATTTGCCCTGACCTGCACGCATACCCATGCAGCGCCTGCCTGCGGTGTTCTGGCAGGTCTGCCGATTCAATGGGACTGGCTGGCCTTTGCCGCTGAAATGGCTTCTGAAGCTGTCAATGAAGCGTACAGCACGACACAAGCGGGTCAATTCAGCTTTTCGATTGTCGGCGATCTTGAACATGTTTATAATCGACGTGGACGAGCCCCCCTGGACCGTCGTATACGTTGTGGTGTCTTTGCCGGTGAGGATGGGAAAATCCGGGGTATCCTGGCGAGCGCTGCCTGTCATGCGGTTGTTAATAAAACGATGAATATCTCCGCTGATTTTATCTCAGTACTGACGCAGGAGGCTGAACAGCGATATCCCGGCGTGCCGGCGATCTTTATCAGCGGCAGGGGTTCTGATACCAATCCCCACAATCCGGACGGACTGCCTATGGAAACGTTACTGGCAACATTGGGACATGATCTGGCAGATCAGGTCCTGAATTACGCGGATGCCGTTTCAGGACAGACGATGAAAGCTGTCGCTTTGGAGATCCTGTCCGACTACAGATTCACCAATGTTCCGATGAAACCGTTCACACCTGCAGACGTGTGCAGGCAGGAGATCAAAAAATTAACAGAAGCCTTTAAAAATGAGAAAGAGGCGGTTGCCAAGCACTTCATCCTCCGTGAACTTGATTACCAGCGGGATGTTCTCAAAAAAATAAAAAAAGGAGAAACCCCTGATCTGACAGTTCCGCTGCAGATCCTGGTTATAAAAAATACAGCAGTGTTTGTGATGCTGCCTTTCGAAGTCCTGACACTCACCGGGCATGCCATTGAAGACATGCTCTGTGCAAGAGGCTTTGCTCCGGAAAACATCTTTGTCTGTGGTAACAGCAACTCTGTTAACGGATACCTGGCGCCCTATGCTGAATTTGAACATGGCGGCTACGAGGTAGCCGGTGCAGCGCACTGGTATGGTCTGGCTGAATGCTCTGTGCAAAGCGAACAGGCTGTCTTGAACGCTATTGACGACATGCTGAACGCTCTGTGTCCAGAGGCAAACAAGACCGTATGATAAAAAATGGCGTTTTTACACAACTTTACCTGTCAAACAGGTATATGATAGGCATTCTGCAATTGCCTGAGGTCGATTTTTATCATCGGTAGAACAGCTTGGGTTAAGCGGTCAAGTTTACCGATTTTATCCTATCTCAAATTGACCATGAAAACAGTGCCGGTCAGGTCACCTGATCCAAGGCATAGCCTGCTGTCATCCGGTGCACAGGCGATTGAGGTCAGCAGATCGGGTCCGACGACATGATCTTCACCTTTCGATATCCAACGCATCAGCCCCAGCTCACATAACCCGTTGGTGTCATCATAGGTGAATATACGTCCAATATCCAGTGGATCACCACAGACGCCCCAGGCTAGGGATGCGTCTTTATTGGTACAAAGGGCATTCACCGCGCCTGCTCCATTCGTTAAGCCAAGAGAGAACACCTGCTTGCCGTCCAGCACACAGAGTTTGCCGTCTTTCGTGCCGATCAGCGTCCTGTTGTTGTTCCAATCTGTCGAGCAGGCTGGAACAGCCAGGTATTGCCTGCCCGCTACGTGCGGTAGTTTAACACCCTCAGGAACAGAAGCCACCTCCGGGCATGCCCGGGCAAGCCGTTCTGTCCGATCTGAGTCAGCCAATGTCTCGAGCGGTTCAATTTCAGCCAGTATTCCGTCCCGGATTTCAAAGGCATATTTCGGTTCATGCTCTCCGCAGACGCCACGTATGGTGTTGAGATCCGCCCAATACAGTCCGATCACAGCTGAATTTTCTTCATCGCCGCGAAGTTCAGTCCAAAGCCGCACCTGCTGAACCTGTTCAGGCGCAAAAGCTTCATGCGCGTTGAGCAGGGAAGTCCCCTCATACTGTGCGCCGGCACGATTCTTACGAACGGTCGGCTTTATATCGTAACGCTCATCCTGATGCAGAGGACCTTTCGTATTCAGGTTTTTAGACAGAATCGTCAAATCAATACAGATCACAGGCGGACTATTGCCCATGTCAGAAGCGCAAGAAGCGTATAGGATATTTTTTTCATGGTCAATACGCATTTCTGAGATATTCCCGCAGACAAGATCGGACACACCCAAGACGCCAAGGTTTTGTGGTTTTTCGTCTGGTTTGCTGTAATCCCAGCGGTACAAATAAGCCATAGAAGGTGTTGTTTTGTCGCGGAAGGCCTCCGGAACCTCCAACAGGCGTGGCGTCATCGCGTACCAAAGCACACCATGAGCGTCGAGCGCTCCGTTGAAGCAGTAGAAATAGTTGCCGAAACCCTCGAAAAGTTCATCTGCGCCATGCATTTCGCCATAGTTGAGAAGCTGTCCTGTTTTTGTATTGTACTCATAAAGGTGATTGGCGTAACCGGCGATCATCAGCATCCGCTGATCGTCGAGATTGATGTAGGTTGAAAGGTATCGGTAAACGAAACGTTTACTGTAATCCGAACGATGTTTGTCCAGGCGTATGCCCGTCCATTCGATACGGTCGGTATCGGTATTGACCCGCAGGAAAAATCCTGAGGGCGATGTCAGGTAGACATGCCCGTCCGGACCGACATGCAGCCTGTGCGAACAGGTCTCGATGGCCTTGCCCAGTTCTTTAACGCGATGTGTGGACAGGTCATATTTATACATATGTCCCCGCTGATAACCAAGCATGTAATAAACATTGTTTTTCGCGGA
>JAAYLM010000289.1 GCA_012521915.1 Oscillospiraceae bacterium
GAATAAAGCAGGAGACAGCCTGTACTACATCAGCCCGGACGACCAGCATCGTGTCAACCGCTGGCAGCTCGACAACGGGCAGGAAAACCGCGTCACCTCGTTTGCCCTCGCACGGCCTTTTATCATCCATGATGGCTGGCTGTATTTTATTGATTCAGAAAACCAAAATGCCCTGATGCGCCTGCCACTGCTGGAAAACAGCGCGGATGAGGCACAGATGGAAAAAGTGGTCGACGATGCCATCGGACGTTTTGTCCTGCTGCCCGATGCGGTCTTCTATCAGCGTTCTGGCAGCGATCGCATCTACCGTGTGCCTCTGCCGGACGGTCCGGCGCAACGCGTCACCTGACGCCCCGTCAGGACAAGTTGCGCAGAAAAGGGTTCTGCTGCTGTTCCTGGAACAGCCCTGTCTTTGTGCCATGTCCGGGGTACACCGGCAGATCCTCCTGCCACGTGAACCCGTGCTTTTCGCACCACGCGACCAGCTGGCGCAGCGATGCCTGCAGGAGCCTGGCGTCACCGCCCAGATCCGTGCGTCCGACAGATCCGGCAAACAGCGTATCTCCGCTGAACAAGGCCACGGGGCGTCCTCCCTCGCGCAGCAGCAGACAACAGCTGCCAGCCGTGTGCCCCGGCGTATGCCAGACATCCAGACGACACTGGCTGTCCAGCCGCAGGCTTTCCTGACCGTTAAACAGGATATCTGCCGGGCGGAATACCCGCTCATCGCCCAGCCAGAGGGACAGGTTGCGTTTGGCATCCGTGAGGCAGTCGCTGTCAGCGGTATGGATAGACAGGCCTGCGCCGGTCAAATCACGCCAGGCATCCGCCTGGGCGATATGGTCAAAATGGCCATGGGTGGCCAAGATATGCCGGACAGGCGGAAGACCGGCCGGCAGGCGGTCGGGTGGTGCCGTGGGGTCAATCAGGACACATTGGCCATCCAGGACAATCAGGTAGGTCACAGCCGTAAGCAGGCCGTAAGGCAGGGCGATGATCTCAGCCATGTGCACGTGCCTCCTCTGACTCGATCCAGAAGGTGACCGGGCCGTCATTAACCAGTTCAACTTGCATGTCGGCTGCGAAACGTCCGGTGCGGACCGGCAGGCCGCCGGTTTCCAGATGACACACAAAAGCCAGGTAGAGCGCTTCAGCCGCATCAGGGCGCGCAGCCCGGTCAAAGCCGGGCCGGTTGCCGCGACGCACATCGCCATATAAAGTGAATTGGGAAACCACCAGAACAGAGCCGCCCACAGCGGCAACCGACCGGTTCATCTTTCCATCATCATCAGCAAAAACGCGCAGGCGCGCCACTTTGCCGGCCAGCCAGGCGGCATCTTCCGCGCTGTCGTCATGGGTCACACCCAGGAAAACCAGCAGGCCTGACTCTATTTCACCCAGTATCTCGCCACTTAAGGTCTCGCTGACACGTGCCCGGGCAACACGCTGTACTAATGCTCTCATGCGGCCTATTAAATCATATCAGGCGACCGGCAGCAATCCCTCTGGCGGTTTTCGGCCTAGTAGGCAATCCCCTGCTGGTACATGGCCGTGGCCACCTTGGTGAAGCCGGCGATGTTAGCGCCCAGCAGCAGGTTGTCCGGCTGGCCGTATTCAGTGGCCGCCGCGCTGACTGTCGTGTAAATGTCAACCATGATCTGTTTGAGCTTTTCATCGACCTCGGCAAAAGTCCAGCTGAAGCGCTGGCTGTTCTGTGTCATCTCCAGGGCAGAAGTCGCAACCCCTCCTGCATTGGCTGCCTTGGCCGGCCCATAGATGATCTTGTTGTCAAGGTAGACTTTGACCGCCTCGGGTGTTGACGGCATATTGGCGCCTTCTCCGACAGCGATACAGCCCTGCTTGACCAGGGTGCGGGCAGCCTCCTCATCGATCTCGTTCTGTGTGGCACAAGGCAGGGCGATGTCACAGGGCACCTGCCAGATATCCCTGCATTGTTCACCATACGTGGCTCCGGGATGACGCTTCAGGTAATCCCGGATACGGCCGCGCCGCACCAGCTTGATTTCTTTGACCAGGTCAAGGTCAATCCCCTGCGGATCATGGACAAATCCGTCAGAATCGCTCATGGTCACAACTTTCGCGCCCAGTTCAGTTGCCTTTTCGTGAGCAAAGATGGCGACATTGCCCGATCCGGATATAGCGACCACCGCACCCTTAAAGGACTGGTCTTTCGCCTGCAGGGCTTCTTCCATGAAATAGCAGAGCCCATAACCGGTGGCTTCAGTACGACCCAGGGATCCGCCCCAGGTTAGCCCTTTGCCGGTCAGGACACCTGTATGCTGGTTGGACAGGCGCTTGTACTGGCCATAGAGGTAGCCGATCTCCCGGGCACCTGTCCCGATATCGCCGGCCGGTACATCGGTGTCCGGCCCGATATGGCGCCATAGCTCCGTCATGAAGCTTTGGCAGAAACGCATGATATCCCGGTCACTCTTGCCGCGCGGGTTGAAATCGCTGCCGCCTTTGCCGCCGCCGATCGGCAGCCCGGTGAGCGCGTTTTTAAAGATCTGCTCAAAACCAAGGAACTTGATCACACTAAGGTTGACTGAGGGGTGCAGACGCAGGCCGCCCTTATAGGGGCCGATCGCGCTGTTGAACTGCACCCGGAAACCCCGGTTGACCTGAACCGCCCCTTTGTCATCGATCCAGGTCACGCGAAAGATCACCTGGCGTTCCGGTTCAACAATCCTTTGGAAAATACCGGCATCCAGCCAGTCTGCATGCCGCTTGGCCACGGGTTCCAGGCTCTCCAGCACTTCCAGAACAGCCTGGTGGAACTCAGGCTCATTGGGATTGCGGTTGATTACGTCGTCATATATTGGTTTAAGCACTTGCATAACAGATGCCTCCTGCTGTCGTCTTGCCAACTGATCTGTTTCAGCCGGAAGGCCTTCCACCAAGGCGGGCGCCCTCCGTACCAACGGCGTCATTATAAACACTCAAAATGGTGAAGTCAAGATCATTTTGCAAGATTAGCGTTCATGTCTTGCATTTTTCTGACCTTTATAGGGACCAGGCAACAGACCCCTCTGTGGCTTCCCTAGGCAGGAGCACATGAAAAAGCCGCGAACGGAGCCGCGGCAGTCCAAACCTTCATGCGTTGTTACCGGGATCAGTTGTTGTGCCGGATCAGGCGCATCAAGCGCGCCAAGCATTAGCGGACCAGTTCGCGCCAGTCAAGGTCACCGCGGTCCAGGGCAAGAACCAGCAGTTCCGCGGTGGCCAGGTTGGTGGCCAGCGGTATGCTGTTGGTATCGCAGGATTTCAGCAGGGCATTGGGCATATCGTACGTTTCAAGCAGGGGGTCGCGCAGGTAGATGACCGCGTCGATCTCATTATATGAGGCACGTGAGGCCAGCTGGTCGATGCTGCCGGAAATTTCCGTGGACAGGCCGGTCACTTCCAGGTTTGTGGCGTCACGGATAAGGCGGGCTGTATTAAACAGGGAGACCATCGTATGACGCGACAGAATCTGACTGTAGGCGATACAGAAATTGACCAGGAGCTCGTGTTTGCGGTGGTCTGCCATGAGGACAATGTTCACAGATGCTACCTCCTGTACGCAAGAAAAAGGGCCATTTGGCCTTTCTCTTTAGAGATCTGTTCTCATTTTACTCATCTTTTCTCCTCGATACAAGTGCGGATCATTCAGATACCCGTCAAAAACCGAGCTTTTTTCGCAAGAAAAAGTGTTTGAATCACATCACGTGTCGCTCTCAGCTCCGGGTGTCGGCAACACGGCCGGCAGTGGTTCAAGATCCGCCAGGCCGGGCTCAAGTGGCACGATGATGCTGGAGGGGGCTTCATCCAGTCTGAAATAGGCAGCCAGCAGGTCACGCGCGATGGCGATGGTATTGGATCCCCAGGCTCCCTTTTCCACAATCTGGGCTATGGCCACCTGGGGATTGTCGGCCGGCGCGTAGCAGATAAACAGGCCGTTGGATGAGGAACGGTCTTCAAAGCCGGTCTCTGCCGTACCTGTTTTGGCGGCGACAGGAATGGGAAAGTCCTTGAAAGCCGTGTATGCTGTGCCCTCATCTGAAGCCACCACGGCAGTCATGCTGCGGCGCAGCGCTTCCAGGGTGCTCTCCTTCATTCCGATCGGAACAGGCAGTGTCTGGTTGCTTTTAATGAGAACACCATCCTGACGGGTGACCGCGTCGATGACATACGGTGTCACACGCTGGCCGGTCGCCAGAGCAGCTGTATACACCGCCAGCTGCAAGATCGTGAAGCTGTTGTCAAACTGGCCGATCGCCGACTGACAGGTATCGGCGGGAAACCAGATCTGGTCTTCCGGATTGCTGCGCAGCAAACGCTTGGTTTCACGGCTGGCACGGAACCCTTTGGATTCGCCGGGCAGGTCAATGCCGGTGTATTCCCCGAGCCCCAGATTTCTGCCCCAGGCATCGATGTTGTCGATACCCGTTCTGACCCCAAGGTTGAAAAAATAAAGATTGCAGGATGTTGCCATGCCACCTGCCAGATCCAGGTCGCCGTGCCCGGAACCAGGCCTTTCCAGGCAAGTCCAGGGCCAATCGCCGATAACTTCATGGCCGCGGCAGCGGATGGTGCTGGCATATGGCGAGATCGCCCCGCTCTCCAGTCCGGCCACAGCCGTCACCGGCTTGAAGGTCGAACCCGGCGCGTAGATTTCCATCATGGCTCGATTCCACATCGGTTTGTTTTCGTTGTCCGTCAAATACTGTGCGACACGAGCGGCGGCATCAGCGTCATACTGCTGCTGAATAAAATCATTGGGATCGAAACCGGGTTCACTGACCATGGCCAGAATGGCGCCCGTCCGCACATCAAGCATCACCAGCGCTCCCGCATCCGCGTCGCCCCTGTTCTTGTTGCTGGGGCTGTTGCGGATCTGGTCGATGACACGCCGCATGGACTGCTGTCCCACCTGCTGCAAAGACAGGTCGAGCGTCAGGCGGACATTGTATCCGGGGAGGGCGTCACGGCCGATGCCCTCGGCGTAAAAAGCACCTTCCGCGCCGGCCACGCTCCAGACATTGTATGGTTTGATGCCATCCTGACCGGCCAGATAGCGTTCAGCGGAGCTTTCTGCGCCGCCCTGGCCTACGATGGCGTCAGGCGCGTAGCCAAGGGACCGCCAATCCTGGTACTGCCGGGCATTGATATTGCCGACATAGCCGATGACATGGCTGAGCATGGCCGCCGAATCGGTATAATGGCGCTCATATTCGGTTGTTGTTATCACGCCCATGTAGCGGTAGTTCTGCTCATTGACGATCTGCACCAGCGCGTCGTCAACATGACGGGCCAGCTCCAGCGGCGAGCCGTTGATAAAAGCCCAGTTGTTCTCGAGAATCAGGTAGCGCAGGCCCATGATGCGCCAGGCATCGGCCTGGCTGTATCGCTGCCCGTCGGCCTTGGGGTCTTCAATAGAAAAAAGCTTGTACAGCAGGTAATCATAAAACAGCGCCGGATCCTGTTTGACCAGCTTGTTCTCGGCCGTTGCCCTGCCGGGATCCCCCTCCTGCAGCTCAAACAAGCCGCTGCGTGTCTGCCAGTAGAGCGTCTGTTCCCAGTCACGGACAAAAATCGGCTGGCCGCAGTCTTCACCTGTTTCGCCGTCATGCGCGCAGGCGGCATGGTCCAGACGAAGGTAGTTTTCCAGCGGGTTTTGCCAGGCGACATCGAAACGTTCCAGCAGATAGGCCAGATCCAGCAGGCGCGCGTTGAGCGCCTGGCTCTCCAGCCCGGTGTAAGCCAGATGCAGCACGTTGAGCGGCCGGGAATAAGCCAGCGGGATGCCGGACGCGTCGATGATGTCGCCGCGTGGCGCTTTGACCGTCAGCTGGCGGGGCACACCGGTGGTCTCCGCAATGCCGGTCACCGCTTCGGGATCGAACTGCAGTGAGGCGGTTGACATGAAGATCAGGCTGCCGGCCATCAGATAAATGATGGCCATGATGGCATAGCGGCTGCTGATGAAAGCTTTGAGGCGCTGCAACAGGCCAGGCTGTTCTTCCCTGAGCACCGCCTGTTCCTCAGGAGCACGGGCAAACACAAAGTAGGGATCGTTTGCTTTCAGCTTGTTCGCCATGCACCCTCCCCCGTAAAAGACGCGTCAGACC
>JAAYLM010000290.1 GCA_012521915.1 Oscillospiraceae bacterium
CGGCTGCGTCGATCCGAGAGCCACAGACTACGAGGACATTGGAGCGTCTGATGTAATCAAGCTCAATATCCTGTCTGTCCTTATGCTCCTGGGGAATGCCGTCATCAATGAAGGGTGAAAGCATAAGGATAGGACAGATGGGATTATAGCCAGCGTCGAATACCTTCCTGCTGTATTTGGCGGCAATCTCAGTATTTTCAGTTGGATCAACGCCCCATGAAGCGGTGATATAGGCGAGAGGTCTTTTCATTTTGAGTAACTCCTTTCAGAAAAGATGAACTTTTGAATCAGTTTCTTTTGGCCGGATGTAACTTTGAAATTTGATTATCGTGCTACTTTGATTTGCGAAACTTGCATGAAAATAAAACTCATCTTATTTGCCGGGCTTAATAAGGCTCCCTAGATCCTCGTAAAAGTGGGAACCTGCTCCGTAAAGATCATGTTTCACCAGCGCTGTGTAATAGCTATCGATGGTGGATGGGGCATTGAATAACGTTGTCAGCAGATATTTCTTGATATTCCGGATGAAGGTGGTGTTTTTATCCAGGCATTCAAAGACATATTCGATGTGGGTGCTGTCGATGCGCTGCAGCCGTTCCTTGACCAATGATGCAGGATAATCATCCCCGGCAACGGTGATGTAGTCTCGCTTGGAACAGAGGGTCTCCACCATCAGGTCCACGATTTCATCCAGGCGATCCTTGTCATAACGCTGAACAATATACTTGTATTCGATTTTCTCCTGGATGGATTCCTTGATAGAATGAGCATCCAATCCAATCTCATCCTTCTCGATCGTGGCTTCTCTTGATGGATCAGGGATTGATGGATATTTACTTAATTAGAAGTTTCCCCATCTTCCGGACTATAGAAAAGGTATAGTAGGCACTTTATTTGACACATGGTGCGTCAAACTACCACAGAGCAGATGCTTTTTGCAGTCTTTTTGCTTGTCAGGCAGGAAATCCTGCCTCGTTCATGCCAACGATTCTTGCCGGAATGTTATGAAAAACACTTGACATATAGTCCTATTAAGAGTATAATGGACTATATATAAGGAGGTGTTTTTATGGCTGTTCCACTCAATGTCAGGCAAGTTGAAAGACCAAAAAACACGATTGTAGACGATAGCGGAAGAGATGGTCCCAACCGTTATGCAGTCCGTGAAAGGGCAAGCATCAAGTATGTTGCAGGGGGCAACCCTCAGCCCAGAAACGGGCGAGTGATTGGCCACATCATTGACTAGCGCTTTGTGCCCGTCCAGGAAGCGACCGCATCACAGGGGCCCGATATGCTGTCATACGGTGCTTCAGCGCTGGTAAAGTCAGTAACGGCGGATATGCTGACCGACCTGCTTGATGTATACCCGGCGCAGGACGCCTATGCCATCATGGCAATCGCCACCTTACGTGTCATCAAACCCGCCATTGCGTGTTCCCGACTGTCGACTCATTACAACCGCACTTTCGTCCGCGTTGATTATCCGGGATCAGCCCTTTCCCCTAACTCTGTCTGCAGGCTGCTGCAAGGGGTTGGCCAGGACGGCGAGAAGCGGAAGCGGTTCTACCAGAAGCGGCTGGCCTCTGTTGCCGCAGACCACCATATAGCAATTGATGGCACATTAAAGCAGGATAC
>JAAYLM010000291.1 GCA_012521915.1 Oscillospiraceae bacterium
TTAACGCCTGGCGTGAGCGCTATGCCGGGAACAATGGGATTATGCCAGACAATGCCGGTCCTGATGGTAAAGTAGGGGAGACACTGGGTGGACGATGGTATGGCAGCCACTACGGCTGGGTGCATCCCCATGGTTTCCGCTTTATCGGAGATGCCATGATCATCGGCGGAGAAAATGAGCGGATGCTTACTGGTCAGGCAGACGCTCTAAACTGGGTGCGCGAGCAGTTAGACTATCTCTCGCGATATGCCATCACCCGTGACGACGGTACTGTCCTGCTCCCGCAGAAACATACCGATGAAGACGCAGTCATCGAATACCTGGGCAACGACAAGACGCCCATGACCAGACCGGACCGGGTTACTGATCACCCCGGACTGGTGCGCTACCGTCAAGTGGACGGCTGGTATGAGTTCTCACCAACCAGTGCAGCCCAGCTGGCCCATCTTTATACCGACCGTTTTGAAGCTGATGATCTGCAGAAAGCTAAAGAGCTTTCACGCCCGGAGGCTTGGAACCAGGTAACCATGACGGCGGTGAGCGCCAAGTACAAGGGCGGACAGGACAGTGCGTACCTGAACTACTTGAGCGGCACGTATGCTGATTATCCGGAAGATGTACTTGAACACAGCATCGCGCTCATCTACATGCAACACAAGATCCTGCACGGGGAACTGCATGGGTCGGTCGCAAAATTCGGCTATGCGCCGGACGGTGCCCAGGAAGAAGAAGATCTGCGCAGGATTACCCAGGAACTGAATGAACGCTATAACCTGAATTTCTCCGAGACAACGGTCCATTCCTATTATCAGACCTTCCTGCTTTACCGAAATCCTCTTTCCATGGAGGCGCTTGTTCATCTGACCATGGGCGGTGTCATGCCGATTTACAATGGCGGACAGCTGAATGTCAGCCTGCGCTATTTTGATGATGAAGGCCGGCGCCCAGGCCTGCCGGCTGATGTAGCTGCCCTGGTCAGTTCCGTGGACAAAGACGGCCTGACGCTGACTTTATGCAATCTGCACGTGCACAAGATGCGCAGCATCATTCTGCAAGGCGGAGCATTTGGTGAACACAAGCTTGTAGCGATTGAAAAAGATCAGGAACGCACTGCTATAGACAACAAATGGCTGCGCATTGAACTGGCACCGGCAAGTCAGGTAACCTGTCGTGTGCAGCTGGAGCGCTATGCTTATCCGCCATCCTATATTGAACCCTTTTAAGGGCGCTGACTGAAAAAGTATTTGAAACGGCCTCCGGGAAAACCGTCAGGGTGTTCAGCGGATGATCGGACAATGCATGACGATCCGGAACCCTTTTGACGGTTTTTCCAGAGTTAGGCCGTATTCATAACCGAAAAGCAGGCGAAGCCTGCGATGGACGTTATGAATACCTATATGCTCACTGTCAAAGATGTAGACATTTTGTTCCAGTTCTTCGGACAAAGCACGCATCGCCGTGTTTTCCATGCCCGCGCCATCGTCTTCAACCGTGATCAGCATCGTCTGCTCACCATCAGGCAGAATACGGATGCTGATCATGCCTCTGTAACGACGTGTTCGCAAACCATGTTGGAGGGCGTTCTCGATCAGCGGTTGCAGGGACAGCTTCAGCATTTTGCAGGATTTTATGCGTTCGTCCACTTCCCAGTAAATCTGCAGACGGTCGCGATATCGCCTGGTGATGAGCGAAAGGTATAGTTTCGCGTGTTCCGTTTCTTCTTCAACGGAAACAAGATAACTGACCCGGGACAGGCTTGTTCGCAACAACGCGGCCAGAGAGGTGATCATGTCGCTGACTTCGTTGTTATCGCCCAGCTTTTTTAGGACAATCCAGTTGATGGTATCCAGGGTATTGTAGATGAAATGGGGATTGATCTGATTCTGCAGCATGACAAGCTGGGTTTCATTCAACATTTTCAAACGTACTTCCAGAGCGTTCTCCAGCGTATCATTGCGATCCTGCATCTGGCTGATAACCCCTTTGATGAACGCCACTTCACTTCTGTTTTTGGTGTCGATATAGGTAAGCTCTGTCCCGCTTTCTTCAAGAGCGTTCAGCAGATTGCTGACAGGAGCATAGGTCAGCCTGGTCAGGACAAAGGACACAGCCAACGCAATGAGTAGGGTCATGACCGCAATCTCCAGCAGGAAATAGTCAGAAAGCAGACTACTGTAAACAGAAGCGGGTGATAACAAGACATAATTCCAGTTGAACTGCCTGGACTGGACATAAGACAGGTAGCTGGGACCGGTGTCCGTATTGATGATACGCGAGCTCATATTCGCGATACCCTGCAGCTGATCGGCAAAGGATACGGATCCCTGGTCCAGCTTGCGCACATCGCTGGCATAAAAGAGGCGTCCGTCAGGACCAAGTAGAAACAGCTCGCTGCCACTTTGCTTGACGTCAGCCAGCTGGGCAAGCTTTTCCACATTGATGTTGATCACAACGGCGCCTTCTTTTTTTCTGCTGTTCTTGATGGGATAAACCATCGAGACGTAGTAAGGGTAATAATCATTCTTCAGACGAGTGTCGATCATAAATGTCGCATCGGTCATCTGCTGGTAAGCGGCCAGCCACGATTTATCCGGGAACGTGGTAAAAGACTGGAGTCCATCCTGGACGATAATCAGGTGATTGTCTTCCGAGTAGACATAAATGGATTCGACATACTCGAAGGTGCCGCAGTACAGCTTAATGTTCTGAACAATATCTGAGATGTATGACCCTTTCTTCAATTGTTCATCTTCGAGGAAGACGAACATTTTCGTGCTGTGGTCGTTGCTCAGCATGAAGGTGAAAGATTCCAGCTCGTGAAAAACTTTGTCAACGATATTCGAAGAGCGCTGTAAAGTGTCCAGGTTTGCCTTGGAGATTTCTTCGTTGGTTACCATGCGGAAATGGGAAAAATAAAGCAGCACCAGGAGCAGGATGGGCAGGTTGACAAGAACCAGGATAGCCAGCAGGTTGCGCAGAAAAATGCTTTGGAAACGATAGGCTTTAAGATAGCGAATGATGCTTTTCACACGTTCACACCAGCCTTTGGGGACGATCAGGCTTTGCGTTTATATTCCTGTGTCGTGCACCCTGTATAGTTTTTGAAACAGCGGCAGAAATATTTCTCATTATGATAACCGACCGCAGTGGCGATCTGCCTCATGGTCTGGTCTGTTGTGCGCAAGAGGAGCATGGCTTGTTCCAGGCGGATTCTATTGATGTATTCGCTCAGTGTGCAGCCTGTTTCTGTTTTGAAGCGACGTGATAAATAGCTGGGATTGAAATTAAAGACTTGCGCCAGGGTGTCCAGGGAGATCGTTTCCGAAATATGTGCTTTGATGAACGCGGTCAGTCGGTCAACCAGCAGGGTATTGTGCTGAAAACGGAGGTTGTCAATCAGATCGATCACCCGGTGTACGACCTCCTTGGTCAAGTCGGCCAGTTGATCCTGGTTCGCGTTGTGCAGTTCCTGGAGCATCCCGGTCAGTGACTGTTCCTGTTCCAGTGCCAGACCCTCGTCGCGGGCCAGGTCCAGGACGCGCTCAAAGAGCATAAACAAAGCGAAATGGATGATGTTTTCCCTCTCAGCAGACAGTTCGCTGAAAAGATGCTTCAACGCTGCGTCAAGCGCGGCGAAATCATGGGTCATGATAAAATATGCTGTTTTTTCAATATGCACCTTCACATCATGCCAGTCTTCGCCGGATAGATAGATGAAGGCAGGCGGCGCTCGCTGATCCAGATCTTTGCGGATATCCTTGAATTTCTGGATCAGCTCCTGCGGTTTAAATGGTTTCAGGATATAGCCGCATACCCCGTATTTTATGGCCTCTCGCGCATAGTTGAAATCTTCATAACCACTGAACAAACATACCATCGTGTCCAGTTTTTTTTCATAGACATACCTGGCCACTTCCAGGCCGGATGTCTGGAACATGCGGATATCTGACAAAATAACATCGGCTTCTTTCGTTTCAAGGTAGTCAA
>JAAYLM010000292.1 GCA_012521915.1 Oscillospiraceae bacterium
CATACTGCTGCGCGACAAGATCGATCTCCTGAATGAGAGCGGTAATGTATGCGTTGGCCGTCGTCTCCTCATAAAGCGCTTTGCAGTAGGGACAGAACGAACAAAGCTGGCGACAGAACGGGATATGGCAATAAAGGCCGACCGGTTCTTCAGGCAAGGTGCTTTTCCGGGCAGCATTCCATTCTACTTCAGTGAATGGCGGTCCCCAATGTTTCAGCAGCCAGGGCAGGAAACGTGCAGCGGTCATATCAACAGCTCCATTTCAGCATATCCAGGAACATTACTACCATACACCCGCATCTCGCGTTCCCTGATGATCGCATGCTCTGACAGTTTACCTGTCAAAAGCGGTGACCACGGATCATGCGCCGCAATACGGCGCCGTGTTAAAGCTGGACTGAAATCAGCATAACAGTAGGCACATCCATAGGGGCATGTGTTGTACATGCCCAGGTCAATGCTCTCAACACAACCACATCCAGCCCGCTGGTTTCTGTCTTTCTTGAGCGCAGCAAAAGATTTACCTGTCCGTTTTTCGATCAGCGCTCTGTCAATGCAGCTGGCATGGTTGATCTTCTGCACAGAAAGGTCAATACCCTCGCAGCAGGTGGTTATTTTGATCCCATAGGCGTCGCCGATCGGGCTGATGGCTTCTGCCAAAGCGATCATCTGACAGGTTTCCAGCGGCTTGATATCAGCCTGCCGCATTTTCCCGGCGTTTTTGGGATAAGGGTCAACAAAACTGATGATGCACTGTCTGGTATACCCGGCAAACCGTGACGCCAGCCGGGTAAACTGCTCAATATGCCAGTCGATCGCATATGACGCGTTGATCAGGATGGGATCGTAGCGCCAGAGGACAAAATCCGGACCAACAAGCTCACTTAACGCCTGAAAGGTAACAACACGTTCATTCAGGTCAGGCAGACCGGGTTCTATGTCCCGGCCATAGGCATTCACCGTAAACTGGAAATAATAACGATAATCGCGCAGCTCATCCAGGCGCAGCAGCAGCGGTGCAGGATTTTTAGACCAGAACACGATGCATTCAACCACTTGCGGATCGAGTCTGATTCTGCTGACCTGCCGGGCATTCATGGGATTTGGCACCAGCGCATAACCTTCGTGTATCCGGTTCAAAAACCATTCGCTGTAGAAAGCTGGAACATCTGTTCTGCGGCTGACACTCAGTATCATCTTGATCTCCTTGTGCGTATGGACCGCGCACTGCGTTTTTGTCACGGATTGGCAGGTTTTTCAAAGATTTCTGGCCAACCGGGCTCGTTGTGTTTGTTGACTTACCGCCCGGATGTCGTAAAATATAGAAAACCATGGGATGATCACGAAATCGTTTTTGAAAAACGAGCAGCATGCGCTTATTGTATTTATTCCCAATGCGCAGACCTTGCAAAAAAAGGATACGATGACCCCGCGAAAAAAACAACCACTTGTGCAAAACGAAGAGGCTGTCAGATCGACAAGATCCATCAAATCATCAGGGTATGGAGGGAAAACACGATGTCAAACAAGAAGCTGGCAATCCATGGGGGACCACAGTCTGTTGATCCTAACTTCACGTTTAAACGCTGGCCTGAGATTACCGCACTGGATGAAGAATATGTGCTGGCGTCTTTGCGTCAAAGCAATCATGCCTGGGGCCCCAACTGTGTCGCTCTGCAGGAAGAATTCGCCAAATGGAACGGCAACGCGTTCTGCGCAGCGACCAACAGCGGCACCGCGGCACTGCATATGGCCATGGTCGCCTGTGGTATCGGTCCAGGAGACGAAGTCATTACAACAACCACCTCCTGGACCTCAACCGCCACCAGCATTATGCACCACAATGCCATTCCCGTGTTTGCGGAAATAGACTGGGACACCATGCTGATTGATCCTGCCAAAATCGAAGAACGGATCACAGATCGAACCAAAGCCATCCTGGTTGTTCATTACTGGGGTCTGGCCTGCGACATGGATCCCATCATGGAAATAGCCAAAAAACACAAGCTCTACGTTATTGAAGATGCCTGCCAGGCGCATGGCGCCTTGTATCGCGGCAGGAAGGTCGGTACCATCGGCCATTGTGCCGCCTTCAGCCTGAACCAGAACAAGAATTTCTGCGCTGGCGAAGGCGGCCTTTTTGTCACCAATGATGAGGAGATGTACAAAAACGCCCGCGCCCTGATGACGTTCGGGGAAATGAAAGCCCCGGAAGAACAGCGTGATTTTCACAGTTATGCCATGGGATGGATGTACCGCATGAACGATCTGACAGCCGCTTTCGCCCGCTCACAGTTGCTGCGGCTGGCCGAGAATAATGAATGGGCCAGAAAAAACTGGCGACGTCTTCAGGATGGTCTCCAGGGCATAAAAGGTCTGAAAGCCCCGATCAGCAACGATAAACAGACCACCTGCGGCTATGCCTTCGTAATTCGCGTCGCTCCGGAAGAAGCAGGCTTGAAATGCACAACAGAGATCATGCGCGATGCCGTCGTTGAAGCGATAAAAGCTGAAGGCGTGCCGGTGGCCGGCTCTCGTTATGTCCTGCCCGCGCATACGGTCTTCCAGGCAAAGAATGGTTACGGCGGCGGTTGCCCCTGGACCTGCCACATGGTCAGCCATCCGGTGGATTATTCACTGGATCAGTACCCGGTCACCAATCGGAACAGAGATGCTTCCATCCAGATTGACCTGTACAGTCATCGGCCGCCGAACGGTGAAGAAGCCATCGACCAGATTGTTGCTGCCATTCGTAAGGTTTTCGATAATCTTGACGAACTCAAACTGGATTGAAAGGAGTCTCACCATGAAACTTTCCCTGATGAGCTATACCTTGGGCACGTTGGTCAGATCCGGTGAGATGTCGCTGGCTGATGTCCTGACCTTTACCAAAGATAATGGTTTTGCGGCCACTGAACTGTCCATGGCCAATTTTGACCTTGTGCCACCGCAGGGCATGAGCGGACTGCTGCGTGATCTGGAGCTGGACGTCTCATGCATCAATGGATCGGCAGATCTCGCTATCGCTGACGATGACGGATTCCAGAAAAGCGTTCAGGCCGGATGCCATATGGTCGATACCGCTGTGCAGGTCGGCTCACCCATGATCATGATTGTTGCCGCCAGCGTGGCAAGTGTTGCTGGCACCGCAGATAAAGCAAGGGCAGCCGCCCGCATCGCCCAGGGACTCAGGCAGATCGTCGCCTATGCCCGGGACAAAGGGATCATTGTCACGATCGAAGATTTTCCGCGTACCGAATTGCCTCTGTCCAGCATTCAGGAAATGAAGTTTCTTATGGAAGCAGTGCCCGGCTTGAAACTGACCTTCGATAACGGCAATTTCCTGCCTGGCGGCGACGACAATCTAGAGGCCTACCAGGCCTTATGGCCTTATGTTGCCAATGTCCACATCAAAGATTGGGCGTACGCGCCGGAAGGCGAAGGCCATCTGTGTGCCAATGGCCGGCGAATCAGGGGCGGTTTGCATGGTCAGGGCATCCTCGACCACGTCAAACTGTTTAAAGCGATGAAAGAAAAAAAGTACGATGGTTACCTGGCCTTCGAATATGAAGGCAGCATGAACCATGCGGAAGCAACGCGTATAGGTGTCAGCTACCTGAGGGGGGTTCTCGACGCCTTGGACTGAGCGTTTTTACAGGATGGAGGCAACGACATGCGTGAAATCGGCGTTGGTCTGGTAGGCTATGGTGCTATGGGGAAAGCCCACTCCTATGCCTACCTGACCTTACCGCTCTACTACCAGAACCTGCCCTTCAAAGTCAGGCTGGCCGGTGTCTGCAGCCGCCGCCTGGAACAGGCGCAAAAAGCACAAGACGATCTGGGTTATACCTTTGCCACAGATGATTATGAAACCCTGCTGGCTCGCCCTGATGTCGATGTCATAGACATCTGCACCCCCAACCATTTGCATTATGAAATGATCACCAAAGCCTGTGCGGCCGGCAAACATATCTACTGCGATAAACCACTAGCCAAGAACAGTGAAGAAGCCGAGGCTATTGTTGCCGCCATCGGGGATCGGCCATTGATCAACCAGGTGGCCTTCAATCTGCGGTTTCTGCCGGCCGTCATGCGGGCAAGGGAGCTCATTGATGAAGGGCGCATCGGCCGTGTCTTATCCTTCCGCGCTGTTTATCTTCATGCCGGCTCTGTTGATGCCGACAAGCCGATCGGCTGGAAACTGGACCAGACCATAAGCGGTGGCGGCGTTCTGGTGGACATGGGATCACATATCCTGGATCTCGTCCGCCACCTCATAGGTGAATACCGGCGCCTGGCAGCCCGTTCAAGAATTCTTTATCCTCAACGGCCAGATGCAGCGGGCAACCGTGTAGCGATCAGCAATGAAGACAGCATCTGCCTGATCGCTGAGATGGCTGATGGCAGTATCGGTACGCTTGAAGCCAGTAAAATAGCGACTGGAGCACAAGATGAGATGCGCTTTGAGATCCATGGCGACCGCGGCGCACTGCGTTTCAACCTGATGGACCCCAACTGGCTCTACTTCTATGACAACACCCTGCCTGAGCGTGCGTTTGGCGGAGAACGAGGGTTTACGCAGATAGAATGTGTACAGCGCTATGCCCCGCCCGGCGGTTCGTTCCCATCTGCCAAAACCAGCATAGCCTGGCTTCGCGGTCATGTGCACAGTCTGTACCATTTTCTGGATTGTGTGCATAGCGGCCGTCCGGCAGCGCCTTCATTCGCAGATGGCGCCATCATCCAGAAAATCATGGAACAGGCCTACCGGGCAGACCGCAGCCAGGCCTGGGTCGATCTATCCTGATCGATTCTCCGACTGCGGTCCGGATCAGTAAGAAGCAGATACGAACTTGGAGGATCAGTGCCTATGAATGCTTCTCGTGCCCGCCTTCAGGCCGCCCTTAGTCACCGGGAAAGCGATAAAGTTCCTTTTGACCTCGGCAGCACGAAAATGACCGGGATCAGCATGGTCGCGTACCGTGCTTACCTGCAGTACAAAAACATGACAGCGCTTGATCCCGAACCAAGCCTTTTCGACCTCATCCAGCAGCTGGCCCGACCAGCCGAACCCTTTCTGCAGTACCTGGAAACAGACATCCGGGGGCTTTTCCCGGCGCCGCCGGACACCTGGCAGGGATCGATTGTCATCCGTGAAAACAGCCAGTACCTGACCGATGAATGGGGTATCCAGTGGCGCAAACCAGACGCATACGGTCTTTATTTTGATCTCATGGCCTCACCTGCTGCTGATCGTGACCTGGATGAGCAGCTGATCCATGACTTCCCCTGGCCGGATCCGCAAAACCGGCAACGCACAGCTGCTTTGCACGGGCAGCTGGGCAGCATAAAAAAATCAGGTGATTTCGGCGTGACCTTGCATGGCATGATGGCCGGTATACTGGAAATGGCCTTGCGCCTGCGCGGCTTTGAAAACTTTTTCATCGATATGGTTGCTGAACCTCAGCAGGCCTCGCGGCTGCTCAATAAACTCACGGATATAAAAATAGCTTATTGGATGAAAGCATTGCCACTGCTCGAAGGATCTGTCGATGTCGCTATAGAAGTAGATGATCTGGGCACACAGGAAAGCCTCTTGGTCTCCCCTGAGCTGTATCGCACCCTGGTCAAGCCCTGTCATAAACGCCTGATCGCGGCCATCAAACAAAGCGCGCCCGGCATCAAGGTTTTCTTTCACTCCTGTGGCGCTGTTTATCCGCTTTTGCACGACCTTGTAGAAATTGGTGTCGATATTCTGAATCCTGTACAATTCTCCGCGGCCGGTATGGAACTGCCAAAACTGAAAAAAGAATTTGGCCAGGATATAACTTTTTGGGGTGGTGTGGTTGATACCCAGAAAACACTGCCCTATGGGAAACCTCAACAAATAAAAGATGAGGTCAAACGGCATATCGAGATCCTGGCGCCCGGCGGCGGTTATGTTATCAACACCGTACACAACATTCAGGGCGATGTCCCGCCACAAAACCTGGAGGCGTTGTTTGAAGCCATCCAGCTCTATCGCTGAGCCACATAGAGGCTCAAATAATCTTAAAAGGTTATCTCTGTTACATGAACGACAGATAATGTGCTGTTGCCATGCCCTTCCGGTAACACATGAACTGGTTTGATCATCCTGTATTCACTAAACTGAAAAGAAGGAGGCGATTAAGATGAAAAAACTAGATGATACTTTTCAACTGCATAATGGTGTAAACATTCCTTGTGTTGGTTTTGGCACCTGGCAGATACCCAACGGGCCTGTCGCTTATCAGGCAGTGCTGGAAGCCTTGTCCGTTGGTTATCGTCATATTGACACGGCAGCCATCTATGGCAATGAGGAAAGCGTTGGCAAGGCTGTTCGGGAAAGCGGCCTGGCGAGAGAAGATATTTTTGTCACCAGCAAGCTGCGAAACACGGAGCATGGCTATGAAGCCACACTGGCGGCTTTTGACCGGTCCATGAAAAGGCTGGGCCTGGAATACCTTGATCTATACCTGATTCATACCCCAAACCCCAAACAGCACATGGATCGCTGGCAGGAAGTCAATTCCGGCTCATGGCAGGCTTTTGAAGAACTGTATCAGGCAGGGCGGATCCGTTCAATCGGCGTTAGTAATTTCCATACCGAACACCTGGACGCGCTTCTGGAAACAGCCCGCATCCTGCCAATGGTCAATCAGATCCGATTGTTCCCCGGCGTAACCCAGGATGAAACCGTCAAATACTGCAAAGAGCGGAACATATTGCTGCAGGCTTACAGCCCCTTAGGCACAGGCAAAGTGTTTGACCGGCCGGAAATAAAAACAATCGCAGAAAAATATGGCAAAACAGTCGCTCAGGTCTGTTTGCGCTGGAGTTTGCAGATGGGTTTCCTGCCCTTGCCGAAATCAGTAAGTCCCGACCGAATCAGGGAGAATACCGATTTTTTCGATTTCGAACTGTCTGCCGCTGATGTCGCAGCGCTCGCTGCCATACCCGCCTGACAAAGTCCGGGTCATGAAGCTTTTGCCGGCAATTTCCTGGTTTTACGGGTAAAGGCTGCGTAGATACGCCAGATTGCGACGAATCAGTTCTTTAAGTACATCTTCGTCGATGTCTGACAATTTATTGATGTAAACGCAGCTCTTACCCGCCGTGTGCTTCCCGAGTTTCGCCAGTAACGCTTCGCGATCTTCAGGGCTCATTGTCAGATAAAGGCTGATTTTGGCTTTTCTGGGCGAAAAACCGGTGATCATGGCATCGCCTTCGTGACCAGAATCGTATCGATAGTGATAAGAACCGAATCCGATCAGACTGTCGCCCCACATCGTTGCTTTCAGGCCGGTGGCCTCGCTAAAAATGGCCAGAAGCTTTTTAGTGTCCGCTTTTTTCTTATCATTTTCGATTCGCTCGATGAACAGAAGCACATCCTGTTCATTTTCTTTTGTTTTCAGTTTGTAGATCATGCTGCCATACCTCCATGACTTTGAGCGTCCATCACCCATGCAGGGCTTGCCAGGCCTCAAAGACAGCGCGAACGTTCTCAGGCCGGCCACCAGCACCAAATTCGCACTGGGCGATACAGCCGCCGTTTTGCCAAAGCGTCCGGTCGACTTGCTGTATGGCTTGTTTCACCGCTTCGACCGGTGCGTCAACCAGCAGATGCTGCCGGTCAACCTCGCCCCAAAAAGTGATCTTACCCCGGAAAGAAGTCAGCTTGTCAATGCCGATGCAAAAGATCTGAGTGTTGAAAGCATCCAGACCTAGGTCAATCAAGTCAGGGATGATCTGCAATGTGTAGCCATCAGAGTGCATGAACATTTTCTTGCCGTGCGCGTGGGCAATGTTGATGTAATCCTTGTACAGCGGTTTGAACACACGACGCCAGATAGACGGGTCAATCAGGAGGCTGCGCTGGCTGCCCCAATCATCCATGATCGATAAAGCATCCACGTCTGTATTTGCCCAGGCTTCCAGTACTTGACAGTAGAAAAAATGCATGCGCTCCAAAAAGCGGTGCAGGCCGGGGTTATCCAGTGCAAGGTCAATGAAAAGCGCTTCTGTGCCCCGCAGAAACTGCAGCTGTTCAAATGGTCGCGGGCAGGCACCGGCCATACAGAAACGCGAACTGGCCGCACAATCCCGGTTGATCCGGTCTTTGTCCAGGCTTAGCCATGCCACAGGAATGTGGACCTTATCAGCATCCTCCCATTCTTCGCCAATGATCAATGGTTCTTTCACTTCACCAATGACACCGCGCTGCAGATTGTGAAACTGAGCACCCCATTCATCAATATAAAGGCCCGGCTCATAGACTGAGCCGGTTGTCACAGGCTTTTCTTTCAGGTAACCATTGACGCCAGCCAGGTCTGCCGGAAAATCCCGCTCCAGTTCGGCCAGAGCCTGGGCATGATGCTCTTGTGCCCAAGGCAAAGTCCAGAGCTGACGGGGGACCCTTCCGCTTGTATTCCGAAAGGACAACGTCCGCAAAACCAGATCACGGCTGTTCAGACACTCGTGTTCCTTTTGCAGAATCTGCCTGGACTCAACCCCTCCCATTCATACCCTTTCGTGCACCTGGCCAGACTAATTCACTTTCTATGTATTTAATCGGATTTGCATAACAGCTGCCAGGCATGCC
>JAAYLM010000293.1 GCA_012521915.1 Oscillospiraceae bacterium
CCGGCAATGCCGAGTTTGACGCCGCCTACACGCAGGAAGGCTCCTTCACCTCTGACGCCTTCATCTGGGCGGGCGAGAAGATCCAGGAGTGGGTCAACAAGGGCTACTTCAACGAGGGCTTCAACTCCATGGTCACCGATAACGGCGAAGACCGCGCGCTGCTGTACAACAACACCTGCGCGATGATGCTGCACGGCTCCTGGCAGATCCGCTCCATCATGCAGGACAGCGAGGAGTGGTATAATGCCAACCTGGGCACCTTCCGCTTCCCCGAGGATGCCGAAGCGAAGGCCAAGGGTGTCCCGCAGAATGTCGAGATCGGCACCGCGATCGGCAACGCCTTCTCATTCAACTGCTGGAATGCAGACGGCTCCGTGGATCAGGATAAGCTGAATGCCTGCTACGTGCTCGCCACCAAGTTCTTCAACGATGATACATACAATGCCGAGCAGATGGCGTCCAACACCATGCCGTCCATCAAGGGCTTTGAGGTCGGTGTTGAGGATCCCAACCAGAAGGTCGTGATCGACGTCTTCTTCAATGCTTCCAACGTGCAGCTGTGGTACGATCAGTATCTGCCGGCTTCCGTGACCGAAGTGCACAAGAACTCCATGACCGAGCTGTTCGGCCTGAGCAAGACCCCGCTGGAAGTGGGCCAGGCTCATGATGCTGCCATGCAGGCGGCTCTGGCCCAGTAACAGTTCCTTTCACCAAAGAATGCCCGCAGAAGAGGCTTCTCCCTGCGGGTGTTCTTTGGATATGATACTGATGTAAAACGTTCATGCATTCAAAGCAGAGAGTTATTTTATCTCTATGTGCGGAGCAGACGATGGAAAGCGCAGCAGAGCTATGCTGACTGAGCAGCGACATTGCACTGGGGCAAAAGAACCGATGCGACGATGGATTTACGTTTAGAATCAGTATCGGGATAACCCCATCCGGCCCGGCACATGCCTGTCATGGCAGGCATGCCAGATGCGGCGGGTCGTTCGCGCATGAAGGGCTTTAGCTTGGCATTTCGGGAGGGAGACAGCGGCTATGAAAAAAACGAACAGCCTGGCGAAAACCTTGTCCAGGAGCACCAACATCGCGGCGGCAGTATTTCTGTTTCCGGCTGTCGCTGCCATTTTATTCTACATGATTTACCCCATTATCGATACATTCTGGACGAGCCAGTACAACTGGAACGGTATCTCCCCCAATAAGATATTCGTCGGCGTGCAAAACTGGCAAACGCTCCTTGGCGATGCAAATTTCTGGTCAGCGTTTTGGCACAATGTGATCGTGATGGTGTTTTCCATTCTGCTCCAGATCCCGATTGGCTTGCTGCTGGCGACCTTTCTGGATGCCGGCGGAAAAAAATTCAACGCCTTCAAGACAGTCTGGTTTTTCCCTTACCTGATGAGCTCTGTGGCCATCGCGTTCCTGTTCAACTACATCTTGGCGACCAATGGCGGCTTGTTCTCCTCGCTGGCGCAGCTGATCACAGGCAAGCGCACGACCGTCGATCTGCTGGGCAAAAATCCGCAGGCGCTGTTCGCTGTGATCGGTGTCATGGCATGGCAGTATACGCCTTTCTATATGGTCTATTTCATCGCGGGCTATTCCACAATACCGACCACCACCTACGAGGCGGCGGTGATTGATGGCACGAACCGGCGGCAGTATCTGTTCCATGTCGCCATCCCGCTGCTCCGCCCCATTTTCAGGACGGCCTGCATCCTCTCCATGATCGGCTCGCTGAAATACTTCGACATGATCTGGAACATGACGCAGGGAGGACCCGCCGGCGGCACGGAGCTGATGGCGACTTATATGTACAAGCTGTCATTCCAGCAGTTCAAAATGGGCTACGGCTCCAGCGTCGCGGCGGGCATGTTTATCCTGATCACATTGATCGCGCTGTTCTTCCAGAAGATTTTTGTCGTAAAGGAGAATGACTGAGATGGCGAATGTTGCAGCGTATGGCCGTGAGAAAATCAAGAGCCGTGTCTCGTGGGCAATCGCGTCCTTCTTTGCGCTCCTTTGGTTCTTGATTACGCTGATACCGTTTGCGTTCATGGTCCTTAACTCCTTCCGCAAGCAGTTCGACATGCTGACGCAGGGTGTTTTCCGCCTGCCCGA
>JAAYLM010000040.1 GCA_012521915.1 Oscillospiraceae bacterium
ACCTGAAAGATTATGGTCTTTCTGATAATCTGAATCGGCCAAACAAATGGGTTTTCCCTGATGTTGTCCTTGATCCGGGCGCGTACCTGCTTGTTTTCGCTTCAGGACGCTCTGATGCGCAGGCTATCGCCGCAGCACTGGCCCAGGATGAAATACACGCCTCTTTCCGACTGGCCAGCGGCGGTGAGGATTTGATCTTCACCAATCCCGCAGGACAAGTACTGGCACGACTGGAGATTCCGGAAATACCCACAGATATATCCTGGGGCTTGCTTGACGGTTCCAGCAACCCGACAGATCCCTATTATTTTTTCGGTGAGCCCACACCTGGTTCTGCCAATCCTGATAGCGGACATATTAATGCGGCTGAGGCCATTCCAGTGCCACATAGTGATCTGATTGTTCATGAATACATCACACGCCAGGATAGGGAGATCGGCCTGTGCGGCGGATATCCTGACTGGGTCGAGTTCTACAACGCCGGTCCGGAACCATTCAGCCTGCTGGGTTGTTTTCTTTCAGATGATCCGGATAACCCGGAGATGTGGACCTTCCCGGACATAACCCTGCAACCTGACGATTATCTGGTTGTTTATCTGTCCGGAGAAACGCTAAACTATGAATCAGATCAGCCCGCTTCCCTGCATGCCACGTTCAGGCTGGGTGAGACCGATGAAATGCTGGTTCTGTCAGACCCTCATGGCCGCCGTCTGCTCAGCCAACCGCTCCTGAACCTGCCACTCAATGTCGCCTACGGCAGGGATCCGGTTGATCGGGAAAACTGGATGTATTATCCAACACCGACTCCCGGCAGACCGAACAGCACACAAGGCTTTGCAGAGTTGGAAGAAGCCCAGATGCTCTATCATCGCGGTATCTGGATCAATGAAGCCATCGCGCTGAGCGCAGAAATAAAAGCCGGCCGCAAAGAAAGCCAGGCAGGCTGGATTGAGTTGTTTAACTCTACCGATCAAACCATTGATCTGAGCGGGGTTGGCCTGTCCGAACGAGATGATCAGCCCTATCTGGAAAAGCTGGATGGACTGACGATTCCTGCCGGCGGATATGCCACGATCGAACCATCTTATTTTGGCATTGCCCTTGCAGGCGAAACACTCCAGCTGACGGATCCCCGGGGTTTGCGGATTGACCGTTTCGCCACAGGCGCATTGGCTGCCGGAATGAGCAGCGGGCGTGGCAATCATGACGGTATGGAACCTGCAGACAGCCGCTATTTTTATCAGAACCCAACCCCGGGCAGTGCCAACACGACAACAGCACTGGCCGGTCATTCGCTGCCACCTGTGATCACCGTTATGACGGCCGCTCAAAAACAGCCGGTCAACGGATTGTATGCCGACGAGCCGGTGCTCATCCACCTGTCAAGCAGTCAACCAGACGCGGTCATCCACTACACACTGGACGGCAGCCTGCCCGGTAGCCAGTCGGCTGTTTACATGGAGCCGATTCTTGTTGACCAGTCAACGGTCATCCGCAGCATGGCCCTGTTGAATGACCATATGCCCAGCAGCACCCGTGTACGCACCATCTTGTTTACCGAAGCTCACGATCTCCCAGTCGTCTCCATCCTGGCTGACCATGACGATTTTTTTGACCCGAACACAGGTCTCTGGACTCATTTCGAAGCAAAAATCGAGCAGCCGGCGGAAATTGATTTTTATGAGGCAGACGGCACCCCGGGCGTCCACTTCATGGCCGGCATCAACCTCCATGGCTCTTACAGCCGTACGGAAAAACAAAAATCACTGGAACTGAAGATCCGCTCCATGTATGGCGAAAGCCAGGTTACTTATCCTTTTTTTCCGGAAAATGATGTTCAGACATTCAAACGTCTGATTCTGCGCACCTCCGGACAAGATTGGCGCTTCAGCAAGATGCGTGATGTTTTCATGACTGAAGTCATCAAGCAGGCCACAGAGCAGGAAACCATGGACTGGCGTCCGTGCGTTGTCTACATCAATGGCCGCTACTTTGGCTTGTATTACCTGCGGGAAAAAGTGGATCAGTATTATGTAGCGGCGCACCATGGCGCTGATCCCGACAATGTTGACATCATTAAAGGCAACCGCATTGTCCTGAGTGGTGACTACGCAAGTTACGGCGATCTGCTGCAGTATGTCAAAGATCATGACATGCGTGACCCGCAGCATTATGCCTATGTACTCTCCCTGATTGACGAGCACAGCCTGATGGATTTCGTAATCACCCAGACTTTTTTCAACAACCTTGATTCCGGCAATAAAAAGTTCTGGCGGGAACGAAAAGACGGTGCGGAATGGCGCTGGGTTTTTTTTGATCTGGACTGGGCCATGTTCCCATCGACCTATACCAAGAACATTCTCCAATATGACCTGCTTGATCCGGCAGGGCATGGTCAGCAGGATATCTTTGACTCAACGCTTCAGGTCAAGCTGATGGAGAATCCTGATTTCAAAAAAGCGTTCATCGAACGTTATGCCTGGTATCTAAACCATGTCTTTACCACAGAGCGCATGCTGACCATCCTCGATGAGATCACAGGCATGATCAGCAGCGAAATGCCACGGCAAATCGAACGCTGGGGCGGTCCTTCTTCCCTTGATTACTGGCAGATCCAGGTCAGTGAGCTTCGCCGCATCACCAGTGAAAAGCGTGATCGGGTGATTGTCATTCTACAGGAAACCTTCAGTTTAAGCCAAAGCAGCATGCAGGAACTGTTCCCAGAGGATTTTTCATGATCTGGCGGCATGAGTTGAAATATATGGTCGATGAATCGGCCTGCCGCCATCTTTATTATGCGCTGGCCCCTATCTTGCGCCGTGACCGGCATGAAAACGGGGAATCGGCGGACAGCATGGGCGGCTATCGTATCCGCAGCCTCTATTTTGATGATCTGGAAAAGCGGGGCATTTTTGAGAAGCTGGCCGGAACTGATCCCAGACACAAGTACCGCATACGTATCTATAACAATGAAGACAACGTGATTCGCCTGGAGAAAAAAATCAAATCAGGCCAACTGACGCAAAAGCACAGCTGCGTCATCAGCAAAATCCTGGTTGACGCTTTGCTGGGTGGTGATGTGGAGCCTCTGTATGCCGCCTTGTGCCAGAATAATGAATCCGGTAACCTTGATCTGCTCGGTCAGTTCTACGCAGAATGGAGAACCAGGTATTTACGGCCCAGCCTGTTGGTCGATTATTGGCGCACGCCGCTTGTCTGGCCGGACGGCAATGTCCGGATAACGTTTGACCGCTATCTGTCCACCGGCCGCTATCGGCAGGATCTCTGGGACAAAGACGCTTCTTTACAGGCAGTGCTGCCACCCGGAACCGTGATCATGGAAGTGAAATACGACCATTTCCTGCCGTCTTTCATCAACGACCTGCTTAACCTGCAGGGCGTCATGTCGCTCTCCCTGAGCAAATATCTGCAATGTGCAGCCAGCTGCAGAACGCACAGCTGGGAGGATCAGGGTTGACAAACTCCACACCTCTATGAACGAAGTCCGAACAAGGCCAACAACGTACGAAACCGCCCGCGAGACGTATACAAAACCGCAAACAGACCGGAGGTAACATTCATGAGAGAAACCCTGCTCAAACTGCTGGAAGTCAATGTCAACCAGCCACTGACCTTGCAGCGCATCCTGATCACCTTTGCCATCACTTTGCTGATGGCTGTCCTGATTGTTTTTATCTACCGGATCACCTTTCGCGGCGTGCTGTACAACCGCAGTTTCGGAACAGCACTGTTGATGGTTTCTCTGGTTACCTCCCTGATCATCATGCCGATCAGCTCCAATATCGTCCTTTCGCTAGGCATGGTCGGCGCGCTTTCCATAGTCCGGTTCAGAACAGCGCTGAAAGACCCCCTGGATATCGTCTACATGTTCTGGGCTATCGCGCTGGGGTTAACGTCGGGAGCCGGATTTTTCCAGCTGGCTATCATTGGCTGCCTGATCCTGGCCGCGATCATGCTGGTCGCATCAGTGGTCCAGACCGGCGGCCGCAGCAAACCCTACCTGCTGATTATCCGTTATGATGAGCACTTCCGGGCTGACTTGCGCCAGGCTTTGCCGCCGTACACCGTAAAAAGCAAAACATCAACTTCCAGCGGCTTTGAAGTCGTGCTGGAAATAAGCTTGAAAAACCAAGATAACCGTCTCGTTGAACAGCTGCAGCAGGTGTCCGGCATTCAGTCTGTATCCCTGGTCCGCTATTCGGGAGATTATCAGTAAGACAACAGCCTCACAGGCATTACATCAGATGATCCGGCTAAAAAGGCCATCCGCTGCACGTGGCGCGAAACGCACGTCAGAAAAGAAAGGAGCGGTCAATTAATCTTATGGCGGTTTCTGTTTCGCCAAGATCAGAATACAGCCGCAGCAGCGTGTAAATCGGTCGCATTTCCATAGCATGGCGCAGGCTGTCCGCTACCAGTTCCCTGCTGATGCCCAGCTCTGCCGGCTCTGTTATACCACCAGACTGCAGCAAGATCGGGCGTATATCAGCCGGCTCGGGTATCGTCTGGCGAACCAGTGCAAGGATGGCAGGCCAACACTTTTCTATCTGGCTGATGCGTGCACAAGCTTTCTCGGCATCATGCCGGCCTGTTCGTTTCTCCAGCCGGATAATTTCATCAGCCCCTGACCCGTAGATCTGCTGCATCTTTCTGACCCAGTCATTTTCCTGATACTGCAGGGCTATTCTTCTAGCCCGTCTGAAATCCGGCTGCAGATCAATCAGATGCCGATACAACAAACAGGTCATCAGGGTGGCCAGCCCCACTTTGCTGCCGTGCAGAACAGGCGGGCGGCCTGTCCTTATAAAAGCCATCTCCCAGAAATGGGAAAGATGATGTTCCGAACCAGACGCAGGCCGTGAACTGCCAACATAACTGATAACCAGACCGGTCAGGATGAGAGCCCGGAAAACATCAGACACGGCCGCTTCATCCTGAATGGCCAAAGACCCAGCCTGACGCCGGCAGTCATTCACCGCCTGCATCACCAGACCAGCCACATAATCACACTGATATTCATTTTCCACAATCCCCGCCAGGCGCCAGTCGCACAGGGCTGTGTATTTTCCCAGAATATCGCCCAGGCCGGCCGCGATCATGACAGGAGGGCTGGCAGCCAGGACAGAAGGGGCAGCCAGAATAGCTTTAGCGCCCCAGGCAGTCATGGTCAGTTTCATGTTGTTCACGACCAGGGCCGCAACCGATGATGCATAGCCATCCATGGATGGAGCGGTTGCAACAACCACATATGGCGTTCCTGTCCGATGACTGACAAAGCGCGTCAGGTCATTGATCGTTCCAGTTCCCACTGCGAGAAGCAGACGGGTCGGCGGGCGCATTTTTTCCAGCAAGGTGAAAACGGCTCGTTAATCAGGCACCAGCGGCGGGTCAGCCGGAAAACAGCAAACAGCCACAGGCAAACCAGAAGCGTGCAGCGCACTGCTGATTTTTTTGCCGGCAGCCTGCCATGTCAAATCGTCGGCAACCATTAGAATGGCTGGTGAATCAGCTGGCCCGGCGGCCTGGCAGATGCCCTGTTGTCGGGCCAGACTTTCCAAAGGGCGCAGCAGATCCTCTGCTATGATGATCTCCCGGATATCCGTTTTGTGCCGCCGGCCGCAGACACATTTAAAATCAGCTTTAGCCAGCTGAAGCAAATCAATCGTCTCTTTCTTGTCCTCTGCAGGATGCATGTCCTGATGTCTCTCCTTCCGGCGCGTACACGGCAAACCATGCAAACAGGTTTGCCGTTGATTATAGCTGCCACAAACTTGCTTCTCCAGTTGAAACGCCGATGGCACCGGCGCTCAAGGCTGTGTAGACATCTTCGCGTGAACGGATCAGACCGCCTGCGATCAGCGGCCGGTCAAAGGAAGACACAGCCAGCTGTATCGCTTTTTCTGACAAGCCGGGCAGAATTTCCACCAGGTCCGGGCGGGCAGCGCGAATATTGGAAATGCCATCTCTCAATGCCTGGGAATCAAGCAGGAAAATGCGCTGAACAGTTGCCAGGTGGTGGTTCTGAGCCCAGCGAACACAAGCGGCTTTTGTTGTGATAATGCCATTAGGCTTAATCTTTTCAGCAATGAAACGCATCCCTTGCTGATCAGGACGCAATCCCCCAACAAGGTCAACATGAAGAAAACATGTCTTGCCTTTTTCCCTGATCAGGTCACATTGCCAGCCAACTTGATTGATGGATGACGCCAGCAGAAAGATGATCCGCACTGGCGCGGCAAGAGCCTGCTCCAGATTGACACCGTCGCGGACAGCCGCGATAACCGGGCTTTCAATAATCTGGTCAACAATTGGCTTGGCGTTTATGTCCATACCTGAATGGCCCTTCCCTGCCTGGCCTGAGCGGCCTTCGTCATTGCCCAAATCTATTATGAGGGCTCTTGTCCATGATGGCAAGGAAGCTCAGGCAGATCACGCGTCGCGATGACATCGACACCTGTGCCCAGAACATTCGGCAGGATAACATCGCCCATGCGGACCGGGGAAGATACTTTACATGCTCTGATCTGTTGCAGGCAGGCAAAAATCAGGTCTTTGGGTATCGCTGTTCTTGTTTTCACGCTCAACGGCTCACGACTGCCGGGAATTACAATCAGGCTGGTCACCATACGCATTGGCCTGAGCACCTCATCACGGGCATAGCGTTCACCTCGTGCACAGACATTTCCCTTGACCGTTTTGACCTGACCTTGTGAAACGGCCACCTGCAGACGACAGCCCATCGGGCAATTGACACAAATCAATTCACGGATCTCATTTATCTGACCATTCATGATTCTTTCACCCCCACATGAACACGGAGTTCGGTGACCGTATCAACGGAAAACCGATTGACCGGAAGGTCAAGGACAGCCATTTCCCCAGGCGTCATGATCAGCCGCTTTTGGCGGAACACTTCAGTCCCATCCGCTTCAACACGGATCGTTGCCTGCTTATAAACCGCATCAGGACGAAAACTGAGATGGATCTTGTCCTGCAACACCGGTCGCGTCATCTGTTGGGGTACAATGCCGCGCACACCTTGGCCGTCGCGGACAAGAACAGGCGACTTTTCCAGCTTGTCAGATACAACGCTGCGGGCAGTCCGGTTCAGCCAGGCTACGGCTGCCTGTCCAGCGCGGGCTGCTTCTTCGGAAACCTCATCGACCAGATCATGGACATGCAATACATTGCCACAGGCAAAAACACCAGGCACACTTGTGCGCAGATGCTGATCAACCTGCGGACCTTGCGTAACGGGTGACACGGCAACACCAGCTGACCGGGACAGCTCATTTTCCGGAATCAGTCCTACAGATAGCAACAAGGTATCACATTCAATGTACTGCTGTGTCTCGCCTATCGGCTGGCGCGTTTCCGGATCAACAGCTGCCAGGGTAACACCGGTCAGCCTCTCGCGTCCATGGATCTCGACAACGGTATGCTGCAGCAGGAGGGGTATGTTATAATCATTCAGGCACTGGACCACATTACGCGTCAAACCGCTGGAAAACGGCATGATTTCCACGCAGGCCAGAACTTCGGCACCCACACAGGTCATCCGGCGTGCCATGATCAGACCAATATCGCCGGAACCGAGGATAACGATTCGCCGGCCAGGTACAAGCCCCTCCAGATTGACCAGCCGCTGTGCTGTACCCGTTGTCATGATTCCAGCGCAATTTGTACCGGGAATAGCCAGTGCGCCCCTGGGACGCTCACGGCAGCCCATGCCCAGAATGACTGCGCCTGCACGGAACTGCTGCAGGCCATGACGCGCACTGACAACGGTCACGAGGCGGTCAGCAGTCACATCGACGACCATGCTGCCGCACTGAAAGGGGATGCCCCGTTCATAGACCTGGTTTATATAGCGGTGGGCGTACTCCGGACCGGTCAGTTCTTCATGAAAGATGTGCAGGCCAAAACCATTGTGGATGCATTGCTGCAAAATACCCCCCAGGCGATCATCCCGCTCTATAATAAGCATATCACGGCAGCCGGCATCCCAGGCGGCTACTGCAGCAGCGAGCCCGGCCGGGCCGCCGCCGATAATGATCAGGTCGACTTTTTGTTCAGTCATGCAACCCATCCTCTCTTTCATTCTGAGCGGTCGTTCTTCCAACAGGCGAAAAATCCTCCAGAGTGCCGGCAAGGACACGGGAGGCACCTCCGAATTTCGTGATCCGGTCAGGCGGGACATCCAGTTCACGGCTCATCAAATCCAGGATGCGTGGTGTGCAGAAGCCACCCTGGCACCGCCCCATGCCCGCCCTTGCCCGCCGTTTGACGCCATCCAGTGTCACAGCGCCCAGCGGTCTCCGGATTGAAGCCAGGATCTCCGCTTCTGTAACCTGCTCGCAACGGCAGACGATGCGGCCATATGCCGGATCATCTGCGATGGCGGCTTCTCGTTCACTCTGGCTCATCAAGCGAAAAGGCTTCGCTGGGCGATGAGGTGGGTGGAAGTCTTTTTTCTTTCTGGCAGCCAGGCGGTCTGTGATTTGCGCGGCCAGTTCCAGGGCAATGGCCGGTGCTGCTGTCAGACCGGGTGATTCAATGCCGGCAGCGTTATAGAAACCCGGTACGTCACCGGCTTCACCAAGAATAAAATCATCCCGGTCACAATGGGCACGAATACCGGCAAAGGCAGTGATAAAACTGCGTGTCGGAATGGCTGGCCAGCTAAGCGCAGCCACACGCAGGATTTTGTCAAGGCCGGCTGCTGTTGTCTTAACTTCATCTTTATCATCAATATCCTCAGCCGTTGGGCCGAGAATCACCGTGTCCTCAACAGTAGGCGTGATGAGAACCCCTTTGCCCATAGGTGTGGGCATCTGGAAAATGGTTGCGCGGAAAGCAGAAGCATAGGCCTTGTCGATCATCAGGTATTCGCCCCTGCGCGGCGTAATGCGAAAAACGTCTTCACTGAGCTGATTGTTGATTGTGTCGGCATGGACCCCGGCAGCGTTAACCAGTACGTGGCTTACCACGTGCCCGTCAGGCGTCATGCTGCAAAATCCCTCATTTCTGCGTGACACCTTGGTCACAGGTGTGTTAAGACGTATCTCCACACCGTTCAACAGCGCATGGGTGGCCAGGTCGATCGTCAATTCATAAGGACAGCAAATTCCTCCGGTTTCAGCCAGCAGTGCGGAACAAGCCTGAGGCCCAAGATTTGGTTCACGCCCGCGCAGCTCAGCTTCATCAATCAAACGCAGACCGGTCACTCCATTGTCCAGGCCGCGCATGAGCAGATCCTCCAGGCCGGGTTTGTCTTCAGGACGAAAAGCGACGACCAGCGAAGTGTTGCGCCGGTAGGGCGCCCCCAGCTCTTCACACCAGTCAGCAAACAAGCGGTTGCCTGACAGGTTTGTGCGCGCTTTCACACTTCCGGGTTTGGCGTCGTAACCAGCATGAACAATAGCACTGTTCGCTTTACTGGTCCCCTCGCACACATCGCTGTTCTTTTCCAGCAGAACAATTCTCAAATGATAGCGGGACAATTCCCTGGCTATGGCACAGCCGATTACACCACCGCCTATAATGCAGACATCATACATGGCATAAACCTCCGGATATTGGCACGTCAGGGTTTGCCGCCCTCGTCACAATCTGCCGACAAACAGCAAAAAAGAAACCGGAAGACGCCTCACAGACGTTTTCCGGGCTCTCTTTTCTCAGCCGTACCGCATCGTGCTTATTAACACGATTTATTCTAGCGGTTTTTCACTTGGCTGTCAAAAATCATGTTGTGCTGTCACGGCGGATCGCTGGGCAGTTAGATATTTTTCTCCTGTCTGGCTTCCCGCAGTGCCGCAACCAGTGTTGCTTCATCGGGAATCACAGAGACAAAACGAACCTGCCCTTCAATAACAATGGTTGGCAGATTGCCGACACCCAGTTTTTTCATGGCGACAATACCTTCTTTATGCTTGATTTTGTGTTCCTGGCAGACAATCGGCCCGCCAGCTGCCTGCACGGCTTCCCTGACCGCTTCCATCATATACTGGCAGGGGGCGCAAGATGCGGAGTCCAAAGTCACGACATCAACGTAAACATGATGTGGGTCTGAATAATCCGGTAGAGAAACCTCGACGTCATCCAGTGGTTGGCTTGACTCCATAAAGCAGGCGATATCACCGTGGATCAGGGCAGATATCGCTTTGACATTCTCTGGCGGTACAGCATAGGGCATGTCACAGCCTGGCGCCAGGATAAAGCCGCGGTCACCGCCGATGTCCATGCAGTTCATGGCTTCCTTGACATTGTCGGCCGGAGAGCCGAAAAGCATGGTGACAGTCAAGCGTATGTTGCCGCCAAAGGAAAGGCCGTATTTGCGGCAGGTATCACGCACATAATCCAGAGGGATGTTCTCATCGATGGACAAGCCGTCAGCATGACAGTGGCACATTTCCTCAATGTTGTTGCGGGCATTGCCGCAGACAAAAAAGGTTCCCGGTTTTCCCAGTTCATGGACAGCATCAAAGACACGGGTTACATAAGGGGTTACAAAATCAGCGAAATTCTGCGGTGAAATCTGCGATGTCATCGGATCAACGACAGCGATCACATCGACACCAGCTTCCAGATACAGGCGCGCTGTATTGATGTTGACCTGTGTTGTCCACGCCATCAGCTCGTGTACCTGCTGTGGTTCGTCGATCATCTGATAGAATATTTCTGTTCCCAGCAAATGCAATGCCAGGGTGAAGGGTCCGGTGATCAACCCGTATACCGCCAGCTCACGGCCGGATCCGGAACAAATCCGCCGCATGGCCTGAAGCACCAGAGGAAAACGACCTGATGACGCATCAGGCATCTGCAAGTCTGCCAGGGAAAACCCTTCAGCGAGCGGGTGGCTGACCACCGCCGGTGGATTGTCAACCGACCACTGCAGTCGGCAGCCGATTGCCTCTGCTTCCAGCTGCAGGTCAAACAACGCCGGGATTCCATCGGGGCGATATTCCGCGATGGCTTTCTCAACCCCGGCTACAATCAAGTCTTCTGACTGAAGAAACCGGTCTGCTGACACGCCGATCAGGCTGGCGGCATGACAGCCGACAAAAGGCACCCATGGGGTTCGTGAAGTTACTTCATTACGTAAGGCGGCAAGCACCAGATTTTTTCCTTGCATCTTTTCCTCCAGGCAAACATCGGTCTGATTGGCAGTTCCATCTGGCCAATCGTTTGCGCTTTCTCTATTTTCCGGCGCTAGGTTAAACCTGTCTAAGCTAAGTCTTGACTTTTTTTATACTATTTTGCCTGATCCCGCAAAAAACCCCCGGTTTTTACACCGGGGGGCACGCTTCATATCCAGCAGTCAACTTGTCGCCATCAGGTAAAGGTGAAACGCAAGGCAGGATACAACTTTTTGTATTTTGAATACAATATATCGTAAACCGACTGGTTGTCCGGATTCGGCCAGGTCTCACTTTCCGGACGAACCAGTTGGACAGCTGTCTGCAAGTCCGGCCAGAGATCCGATGTCACTCCGGCCACCAGCGCGGCGCCGAAGGCCCCCCCTTCATCGCTGCCGTAAACAGTTTGCACCGGCAGCTGGAATACATCTGCGATAATTTGCCGCCAGAGCGGACTGACAGCACCGCCGCCAGCCAGGACAAGCACACGGGAATCCAACCAGCGCTCCTGGCTGATGGTGATCAGTTCATGAACTTGGCGCAGGGAATAGGCTACCCCTTCCAGAACAGAACGAGCGAAGTGCCCATTATGATGCAGACTGGTTAGGCCGATAAAAGCACCGCGAGCCTCCGAATCATGAATCGGGCAGCGCTCTCCGGTCAGATAGGGCAAAAAAACAAGTCCATCCGAACCTGCAGGTATGGCACTTGCCGCTTCATCCAGCAGATGGAAAGCGCTTATGCCTCTTTTTTCAGCCTGATCAACCTCATAC
>JAAYLM010000294.1 GCA_012521915.1 Oscillospiraceae bacterium
CGATGGACCGTATAGTGCCCACCCTTTGTTCCCCGCTTTTTTCGCGTTTTCACTTCCCGTATAAACATGGAATCAGTTTACCAGAGCGCTGGTCAGCGGGGCAAGAGGCGCATTGTATTATTTACAATACGTTCACACATTAGGCCACTACATTTCAGGTTTTCCACTTGACATGCTGCAAACAGGGCGTTTCAGGACTTGTTTTGTCTGTTTTCATTGATTTCGGTCGAAAGACGGGCTAATATATTCGCGATCCTCTGTCTTAACGCAATTTGCTTTCCAGCTCCAGCAGTCTATTGCTCATAATCTGGCCTGCTTCCGGAACAAGCTTGCTTGAACTGCAAAGTCTTGCTTCATATATCCCCGGTCGGAAAAGCTCTGGAATGGGAACATATCCCGCACAGCCGTTCGCCAGGTTGGCTGTCATGACATGACAGTCCAAGGTATGCTTTTTCAGGAATAGGGCGTATTCCGTATAGATTTCACCAGGCATGCCATATAGCACCACATCCGAAAGACGCAGCGCCTGGACAACAAGCTGCACTTGCTGAACACCTTCCTTGGCGAAGCGCTGCGCCTCATTTGCATAGAAGCGATCAACAGGACTTGCGTCGCGATCGGCTAACGTTTGCTCCGCCCAGCTTAGCAGCTCAGCCGTTGGTTCGCGCGTGGCAAGCGACAGGTCATCGTGTGCGCCGCGTATTGTTTCACTCGACATCGGCTCAGCTGTCTCGCGAGTCCGATTCACTTCTATAGCCAATCGGTTACCCATCGTGATGTAGTAATCGGGAACCTTGTGGGATCCATTCTCGAAGTCAACATGATTGAGGTTGCCGCAGAATCCGTTGATAAAAACCGGAACGAACTGACTGCCATGCATCTTTTTCAATCGTTCCTTTATGGCGCCTGGGTAGTCGCTGGAGTATGACGTGCCGCCCACACAATCACAATGACAGGCATAATTGATGATCGCGCCATAAGGCGTCTTGTCCAGATTGTCAATGTGAATGACCCCGACTTCCGGAGCAATAACGCCAAAAGGCTTTTTGTCGCCGCCTATTCCAGGATTGGTTTTGTATCGCCCATCAGCGCAGATGAAATCCCTGTAGTGTGCATTTTGGCCGTCATGACCCTGCCCCCAGCGCAAGGTCACCGGCTTGCTGTGCTGAGCCGCCACCATGGCCGCATCGATGATCCGAGACTTTAGAAAAGAAATGTACGCAGGATCTTCGGTCGCGAAATCCCCCCATGTCCAGACCGGTCCGGCCGTATGCGAGTGCGTTGCTGCCAACAGGACATGCTCTTTGGGCATGGCAAGCTTTTCGGAAATCTCCGAACGGGCGTCATCGGCCATGGCGTCAGGTAATAAAATGACATCGACTGAGGCAACGACTGCCTTTTCACCGTCATCATTCTCCAAATAGGCTGCATGAACAAAAAGCCTTTCACGTATGCCGGTGGCTTTCCTGCGATAAAGCTGACCTGGGATATCACTATTCAGGGCTGGCGTTATGTCATGTTCATATAATCCGCATTTCATTTTTACTTCTTCTTTTCATTCAGGATCATTTCAGCGTACTGCTTCTGATCGTCATTATATCCGTTATTCACGCAAACAGGCGTGTCCTTTCACGCCACACCCATTCGGGGCAGCATGCGATACCCTCTGGTTCTTTCCTCATCGCTGGAAAAAGCAAGCACATCGAGACACATGCCACGTTTCTATCCACACTGTGTTCAATCAACGCAGCTTCATGAATATCGGGCTGGCAAAATGAGTGTTGTCCATAAAATTCAGTTCAACCTCATCCGGATCTGTCGTTTCCAGATAGCTGACCAGATCAGAGAAGTACTGCATGATAATGGAATGGTTGCGCATGTGTGAGGGCAGAAGGTACGCTTCTTTGCATTTTTCCAGCTGATACATCAGCTGCAGACGTTCCGACTGACGTCGTTTGGCCAGACTGCAGATACCCTTTATGCTTGCATTATTCTCAGTGGTCGTCAGCTGCTCTTCGGCCTCCATCATATCAAATAGCGCCAGAAAATCCTCGCAAAGGCAGCGGTACTGAGCCGCTTCATAGGCAAAACGCGCTGCCAGATCACGGTTCCTTCTGGATGACTCTGCCAGTACGGTAAATAACTGCCGTGATTTTTCCGCAATGGCCGACAGTTCATTCAGTTCAGCCCGATATTCGGCTTTTCTCGGGGCCAGTTTTTCCAGTGCTTCACCCGGGTAGCGGCGAGGGTAGCAGTGATCCGCTTTGACATAGGCATAGAAATAATTGGACATTTCACGTTGAAGCAGCTGCAACCGGCTGATCATCTGCGTTCCGTCAGTCCATGTCCCGGCTTGGCTGCTGGCTGCCTTTTCCAGCAAGTCAAACGCGTGGCCAGCGGTTTTTGCTGATTCGCCGAAGCGGTTTGCAGCATATGCTTGTCTAAACATATCCAGGCTGCCGCTTTTGCAAAAATTCCATGCATCTGCTTTTTGTTGAATGACCGAAGGCACCCCTGGACCAGGCCTTCTGGGAGTGCTTCCAGATCTGAAGCCAGCTTCAGCTACCGGCAGACATCAGCACAAAGCTCGTTCCGATAGGCTTTCAAGCGGCGATAGAAGGTCGCCCGACTAACACCGAGCTTTTGCATCGCTTCAATACGATTGATTTTCTTCTTTTGATATGCAGAAAAGACCTCGTCAAGTTTTGCGGCATCGATGGAAACAGGTTTGCGTCCGGCATAGTGTCCGTTTGCCGCGGCTTGTTGAATACCTTTGACCTTTTGATTTTTCAAGAACATTTTTTCCTTCTGATACAGGGTCAGCAGCAGGTCATGGAACGATTTACGATTGCTGTCATCTATGGTAAAGGACTTTGCAACGATGTTGTGGCCTTGGCAGATGGCGGCGATCAATTTCTGCATCAGGCCTGATGACCGGCTTTCCGCTGCAGCTATAAGGTCAAAGGATTTTGTTTGTTTTTCGACTGACGGGTCATACCGCTTGACATAGAGACGGTCGCCCCCATACTGCGTATCGGTTCGGATCAGCCATTCCAAGCGGTTAAGGTACTTCATGCCTACTTGCTCAAGCAAAGTCCATAAATCTTCCCGACCTTCTGATGGCGTGCGTTCGCTAATGAAGACTGGTGTCATGTTCTCGCGCCGATACTCGACTTTGTGTTTATCCAGATTAATTCCAGGTATGCCTTGAAACAAGATCGGCGGCAACAGGCTGATAACGCTGTAATCCGGCTGAAAGCTGTAGGTATAGCTTCCATCTTCGCGTTCTGTGTATGTCACGATCGCAATGCAGTATTCAAACCCGAGATTGTCCTTTAGACAGATCAATCCGGTTGTTATGGCATGCTTCATATCGGACCTCCAATTAATTTAATATACGCGTGCTTGATAATTCTCTCATACCGTGCCTGCAGGATATGACGGTAGAATTGCTTTCGTGTATCTGAGATGAACGGCGTTTCTTCAATCAAATCATTTATCTTGCCCATTTGGATGCGCTCATAGATTGAAACCAACGCCTGGTTGCATTCTGGAAAAGACAGGCTATGAATGACTGCAGCATATGAGCTATTTTTACCATGCAGTCTAATTTGCGATGTTGGAAACAGAAAAATCCGCTTTCGCGTTTCCTGTTCAGTGGTCATTATTCTCCGCATTTCGTCCTCATCGACCAGATTCGGATATAGACAGGAACCATTATCGAATACGGGTGACAACGAATAAGCGTTCGCCCTTTTCACAAATCCCCAGTTGGAACCGTGCCGGTCGAAATTTCCGATTAACGCGTCGACAATGTAAATTTCCCAAAAGATACGAATTGTTTCCGTTACTCGCGTCAGTTTCGCGTTGTCACGCAACATCTGCATAATGTCGCCATATTCATACTGATAACGTTCCTTGTCTTGGTCCAGCGTACTTTCACCTACGTCATTAAAAGGAACAAACTGCTCATCACGCGCAATAAAGTCTTTGCAGGCAACAACCTGTTCACCACGATAAAA
>JAAYLM010000295.1 GCA_012521915.1 Oscillospiraceae bacterium
CCTGGAGGACCTGAGACGCCTCTTGCCCGTACCGGTCTCGACCTACGGGCAGCCGGGCGCGTCATGGGCCGCCCAGGCTTTTCCCGTGCTCAGAAAATGGCAGATCCCCACCTATGTCGACAGCATCGACATCATCGACCTGGACCAGGATCCCTTCTGGTTTTGCGGCATCCTGACCGTGACCCATATCCGGGGCACGCTGCGCATGGCGTTGAATGAGCAAGGCTTGGACGAGGCCATCCGCCGCTTTGATCAGCTTGTAGCTGACGGTGAGCGCCTGATCAGCATCTACTACCACCCCTGCGAATTCGCGACGGCCGAGTTCTGGGACGCGGTCAATTTCAAACGCGGCAGCGATACGCCGCGGGAGCGCTGGAAGCGTTCCAGGCTGCGCGCTCCGGGAGAGATGGAACGGGATGTTCAGCAGCTCGGTCGGTGGATCGACCACATGCTGGCGCGTCAAAGCATGTTTCTAGGTACAGACGAACTCATGGGCGCACCTGGCTTTGGCAGCGCGGATAGCGATCTTCATGTCACCAAGGCCGATGTCAGGGCCCTGGCCGCCGGGTGGCGCGAGGCGGTGAACTACGCATTCTGCCAGGATTCCTGGCTGTGTGCCTCCGAGATCTTCTCCCTGCTCGGTGCAGCCTTTTGCGGCCAGGAACCGGTGCCTGTCTTCGCCTACGGGCCCGAACGGCGTGTCAAAAGCGATGACGGCGCGGCCGGATTGCCGGAGGATTACCGGACAGCATTGCAAGCCGCCTGGCCCCGTGTTATGGGCGAACCCCAGCTGCCGGAGTGCTTTATCCTCAACGGCAAGCGCGTCAGCCCGGTGGATATGGCCTGTACCGTGGCTACAATGCTGTGCGAGCCGCCCGATCCAAACCAGTCGGTTCCGGTTGTCCGCGGCGTACTGGCTCCGGAGCGGCATGTCAGCGATAACCGCCATTTCGGCGACAGGTGGGTCATCTTCCCTGAAAACTGGACCGCGGACGGCGTGCTGGAAACCACCCGACTGCAGACCTGGACCCTGAAACCGGCTGCGTGGCGCGCGTGATCGAGCGCTTTGAAAAAAACGGCCGCAATTTACATCTCAGTAGTTCGGTTTGTTGTTCATGGATCGCGTCTTCTTTTTTACAGGCGATGTATATCCTGCTCAAGGCCATGATTGAAGATAGCTTTCTGATGCGGTAGTATAGTGCCGTGATCTGAATTTGCGGCAGCAGCCTGTCGGTAACAGATGAGGGCGATCCGTTCAGCTGGCCATCCCATTTATTTACTCATTCAAACGGGGCATAGACGGCGCAGGAACGGCACCCAAGCATACGGAAACCATCGTACAGGTCGATGTCGACGACATCAAGGGCATCCGGCTGGACGATTTGGAATACTGGCGCGTCAATGACCAGGAAGTCGCCGAAATAGCCAACAACATCAGCTATGTCGGACTGCTGCAGCCGATCGTGTTGACACGAAACCTCGAAGGCGAAGGCTACCAGATCATGTTTGGCGAAAAGCGGCTGAAAGCGTGTATTCTGCTTGGCTGGAAACGGGTTCCTGCCATCATTCGAAATCCGATCGGCATCGATGTCAATCGACCTTCCTCAACCGGGATGGGCGAGAAAGATGGTTGAGTGAGGTCTGAAGGAGAGCGTTGTCCGGCGGATGGACGTTATCGGACGGTTGTGTTTCACTCCAACCAGCTGCAATCCCATTTTAGGCTGATGCGCATCATCAAGGCCAAGATTATTTCAACTCGCTGGCCTGTGCTAGGAGCTTGTCCTATTCCGAATCAGGCGCTCCTCTATGCTACAAACTACTTTTAGACCATCTGCGTGTCGTATAAATTCGCAGGCCAGTTGGCCAAAGTGATTAGCCGGAGGGATACCGATGAACCTGATTCAGAAAGCCCCCGAAACGATGACGTCCCGGGAACGTGTCAAAAAGACCTTCAACCTGGAGAGGACCGACCGGGTCACGATCGGGTACGAGACCAACGAAGGGGTCCATGGCCGGCTATCCCGCGTGCTGGGGATTCCGGCGGGAGACATGGAGGCGATCTACCAGGTCCTGGGCGTGGACTACCGCGGCATCGGGGCCCCGTATACCGGCCCTCAGCTCTTCCACGTGCCGCCGGACCGCCGCGTTAACGAGCTGGAAGGCTGCGTTATGCGCTATGTCCCGCACGAGGGCGGCGGGTACTGGGATTTTTGCGA
>JAAYLM010000296.1 GCA_012521915.1 Oscillospiraceae bacterium
AAATCCCTGCAGGAGAAACAGAAATGGTCGACACCAGACCAAAAAAGCCAAATGGTTTTGCCGCGCTCACAGCAACCCGCAAGCATGTTGGAATGACCGCCATCCTGGACTGGGTTGGCAGGGATTCGTGCATTGACGAGGACGTATGCAAGAGTTTCAGTTCTGGTGATGCAGCCAAAATCATTTCCATCGCCCGTTACTGGCTGGCCACCGATGGCGGCACCCTTCCCAGGCTTGAGAGCTGGCAGATCACACACGAGCTTCCGTACTCCCAAGGCATCAGCGAAGATGTGTACGGCGAACTGTTCCGGAATCTTGGCTATAATGAGACCGGTATCCAGAAATACTTTTCCAGCCGTGCCAAACGTCTGTCCCGGTCGCCGGTGATCGCGTATGATTCAACAACGATATCGACCTATTCGGAGAACCAGCACGAGGCCAGGCAAGGGTTCAACAAAGACCGGGACGGGCTGCCCACCATCAAACTGCTCACTCTCTATTCCGTCAAGGATCGCGAGCCGATCGCCTTCGCCAAGCAACCGGGCAATATTCCGGACGTAATCGCTGTCGGCAACACACTTGAGCAGCTGAAATGCTTTGACATTGACAAGCCGATGGTGGCGACTGACAACGGCTTCTACAGCCTTGACAACCTGCGGCTGTTCTGTCAGCGCAACATGAAATTCCTGACGCTGATCGACAGCGGCGTCAACCTTGCCAGGAATGTCATCGATGAACTGCGGGACAAACTGGAGGACATGGCGGCGGGATGTCCGTTTGACTTGAACATATCAGGGGCGTCTGTCATGAAAATGCAATCCTTCAAATGGAAACGTAAACGCGAAGGCAGCGGCAAAAAAGCAGGCGACACGGAAACAATGGAACGCCGCCTGTATTTTTACGTCTTTCATTCGGAGGAGCTGGCAAACCAACACCGGCTCAATTTCAAAAAGCAGCTCAACGAATTAAGGTGCCAGCTTGAGGAAGGGGCAACCGAATTCACCGATGCAGCCAAGGAGCGAATAGAACAGTATTTCACGCTTTCCAAAATGGGGCGCGGGGGACGGCTGCATATCACATTCAACGAGGATGCATGCGCTGAAGCGAAAAAGAACTTTGGCTATTTTGTTCTGGTCAGCAACTGTCCGCTTGATGTATTTGAGGCTTTATCTGACTATCGGTTGCGCGAAAAAATAGAGGAACTGTTCAAGGATGAGAAAGAATGCACCGATAGCCGTCGGATCCGGGTTTGGTACGGTGACACTCTTCGCGGACGGCAGATGGCGCAGTTTGTTTCAATCTGCTATCGCTGCTTCCTGATGAAGAAAATCAAGGAAGTGGAAGAAGGATTGTGTAAGGACGAGGCCAGCATGACCAAGGAACAATACGGCAGGGAAAAGAAGCTGAAGAGCTGGATACAGCAGCGGTCACTGGCACAGATTCTGGACTGGTTCGACTGCGTCGACACCACCACCGTCAACACAGAGGCTGGCAAGAGGCGATGGACAACCGAGACGGTCGAGCGCGACCGATTTTTCCTGGAACGACTGGGTGTCACCAAATAGTGTAATAATAT
>JAAYLM010000297.1 GCA_012521915.1 Oscillospiraceae bacterium
CGTCCGCACAGCTTGCAGCGGTTGTAGGCACGCGATGAAAACTTTGGCTGTGCCTTCTGTTTCAGTATTAATGACTTCTTTGCCATATTCCTTTCCTCCCGCTTACTTGCTGAACGGCATGCCGAGCAGCCTGAGAAGCTCTCTGGCCTCTTCATCGGTTTCAGCCGTTGTCACGATTATGATATCCATGCCCCGGATCTTATCTATTTTGTCATAGTCGATCTCAGGAAAGATCAGCTGTTCGCGGGCACCCATGGCATAATTGCCATGGCCGTCAAAAGAATTGGGGTTGGCTCCGCGGAAATCCCGTACGCGTGGCAGGGCGATGCTGATCAGCTTGTCGAGAAACTCATACATTCTCTTGCCACGCAGTGTGACCTTGCAGCCGATGTCCATGCCTTCACGCAGTTTAAACGCTGAAACGGACTTCTTGGCTTTGGTGACCACAGCTTTCTGACCAGCTATGATCGACATGTCACGCACTGCGCTGTCAATGGCTTTGGGGTTTTCCTTGACATCGCCAACACCCATGTTCAGCACGATTTTTTCGAGCCTTGGTGTCTGCATGACCGATTTATAGTTGAACGCTTTCTGCATTGCAGGAGCAGCTTCATTTTGATACTTGTCTTTAAGTCTTGACATGTTTCTGCCTCCTCCGCCGCGTTACGTCCGGGCCTGCCGGATGGTATCAATAATTTCACCGCAGCCTTTGCAAATGCGGACTTTCTCACCGTTCTCCATGATCTTACGTCCGGTTTTACTCGGACGTTTGCATTTACTGCAAACGAGCATGACGTTGGAAGCCGAGATAAAGGCTTCCTGCTTGATGATACCGCCCTGCTGATTGCGACCGCGCGGCTTTTTATGTTTGGTCACGATGTTGACGCCTTCAACCAGCACACGGCTGTTGTCTTTATCAACATCGAGAACTTTTCCCGTTTTTCCGGTATCCTTGCCTGTCAGCACGAACACCTGATCGTCTTTCCTGACGTGCATTTTTATCATCGCGCTTGTCCCTCCTTACAGAACCTCTGGAGCCAGAGACAAAATTCTCATATAGTTTTTGTCCCTGAGTTCTCTGGCTATGGGCCCGAATATACGGGTTCCAAGCGGGTTTTTATCTTCTCTGATGATAACGGCTGCGTTCTCGTCAAATTTAATATAGGATCCATCCGGACGACGGACGCCCTTTTTTGACCGGACAATAACAGCCCGGACCACTTCACCCTTTTTTACAACACCGCCGGGTGTTGCTTCTTTGACCGAACAGACAATCACATCACCGATGTTGCCGAATTTACGCCAGGAACCGCCAAGCACCTTGATGCACATCAGTTGCCTTGCACCGGTATTATCGGCGGATTTGAGGATTGTTTGAACCTGGATCATATGAGCCTCCTTCCTTTACCGATAAGCTACTTGGCTTTCTCTAGGATTTCGACCAGGCGCCAGCGTTTATCTTTGCTTAGCGGCCTTGTTTCCATCACGCGCACTTTGTCGCCAATCTGGCAACGGTTGTCTTCATCGTGTGCTTTCAGCTTAAAAGTTCTCTTGACGATCTTTTTGTACAATGGATGGCGCACATGCTCCGTGACAGACACCACAATGGTTTTGTCCATCTTGTCGCTGCTGACCAGCCCTATTTGCGTCTTTCTCAGGTTTCGATTGCTCATGGCACGCTCCCCCTTCATTCCTTAATGCCTTTGAGCTCGCGCTCACGCAGGATGGTCTTGACCCGGGCAATGTCCCGCTTGACGCTCTGCAGCTTCAGGGGATTTTCCAGCTGATTGACCGCGTGCTGAAAACGAAGGCGGAAAAGCTCTTCTTTCAGGTCGCCAAGCTCTTCGTTCAATTCAGCGATTGTTTTATCACGAAGTTCATTCGGCTTCATGAACGTCACCTTCCTTCTCCCTTGCGACAAACCGGGTTCTGCACGGCAGTTTGTGGGCAGCGAGGCGCATGGCTTCGCGTGCATCTTCTTCTGGGACGCCACCGATTTCGAAAAGGACACGTCCTGGTTTGACAACGGCTACCCAATACTCCGGTGAGCCTTTTCCGGAACCCATGCGGGTCTCTGCCGGCTTGGTTGTCACCGGCTTGTCTGGAAAGATTTTGATCCAGACCTGGCCGCCGCGCCGCACGAAACGGTTGATAGCAACACGTGCCGCTTCAATCTGGTTGCTGGTGATCCAGCAGGGATCCAGTGACTGGATACCATAATCGCCGTAAGTCACTGAGTTGCCGCGCAACGCTTTACCAGTCATGCGGCCGCGATGTTGTTTTCTGTATTTTACACGCTTCGGAAGCAACATCAGGCTTCGCCCCCTTCCGTTTCTTTGGCTTTCTTCGGGGCCGGGAAGATCTCACCTTTGTAGACCCACACTTTCACGCCGATTCGGCCGTATGTTGTCTTGGCCTCTGCAAAGCCATAATCGATATCCGCGCGCAATGTTTGCAGCGGGATTGTTCCTTCATGATAATGTTCATTACGAGCAATTTCAGCGCCGCCCAGACGACCGCTGACTGCCGTTTTTATACCGAGAGCGCCCATTTTCATGGCACGGCCCATTGCCTGCTTCATCGCCCGGCGGAAGGAAACACGCTCTTCAAGTTGCCTGGCGATATTCTCAGCGACTAGCTGTGCTTCTGTGTCAATGGATTTTATTTCATTGACATTAATGAAGAAAATGCGCTTGAACCGGTCTGACAGTTTCTTTTTCAGTTCTTCGATACCCGAACCCTGCCGGCCAATGATGATGCCGGGTTTGCCGGTCGAAATAGAAACCTGTATTTTCTCTTCACCCTTACGCTCAATCTCAATCCTGGTTACACCGGCCTTAAAACATTCGGTTTTGACCAGATCCCGAATCGCTTTATCTTCGACCAGGAATTTGCTGAAATCTTTTTTATCAGCATACCATTTTGTATCCCAGTCCTTAATGACGCCTACGCGCAGTCCATGTGGATTTACCTTCTGGCCCATCTGTCAGCCTCCTTAATTCTTCTCTTTGAGAACCAGGGTCACATGGCTGGTTCTTTTGTGAATTCTTGCCGCGCTGCCACGGGCCCTGGGCATGATGCGTTTAAGCACAGGTCCGGGATTGGCATAACAGTCAGCGACATACAGCGCGTCACGGGACATGCTGTTGTTGTTGACCGCGTTCGCTTCTGCAGACTTCAACAGTTTGGTCAGAACAGGTGACGCAGCCTTTGGCGTATATTGCAGGATTGCATAGGCCTCATCGATCGTTTTCCCTTTGATCAGGTTAACGACAACAGCGACTTTTCGCGGTGCGATCCTGACGTTCATGGCGATCGCCCGACCGCAGTCTTTGCCGATGCCCAGCACTTTTCTTTCCTTCTTGGTCAGATAAGGCTTTTTCTGGAATTTTCTGTCCGTGGCGCTGTATTGCCGGAGCAATTCATCACGGTTTTCCAGAAGGTATTCTTTACTCATGACCTTTTTTTCCATGACATTGATCCTCCCTTCTGTCCCTCGGCGGCCTTATTTGGCACCAGAGGATTTCTCTGATCCCGCATGGCCCCTAAAGGTCCTGGTGGGAGCAAATTCGCCCAGTTTGTGTCCTACCATTTCTTCCGTGATATATACAGGAACATGCTTCCTGCCATCATAGACAGCAATGGTATGCCCGACCATTTCAGGAAATATGGTGGATGCTCTGGACCAGGTCTTGACGACCCGCTTCTCGTTCTTCTCGTTCATCGCCTCGATCCGCTTGATCAGGGCGTCCTGTACATAAAAGCCTTTTTTGATTGATCTACTCATATCGCGCAAGCCTCCACTTGATTAGCTGTTCCTTCTCTTGACAATGTACTTGTCAGAAGGTTTGTTGCGATTCCGTGTCTTCTTGCCGAGTGTCGGAACGCCCCAGGGTGTGACAGGACTCGGCATACCGATCGGAGACTTGCCTTCACCGCCGCCGTGCGGGTGATCAACAGGGTTCATGACAACACCGCGGACGGTCGGGCGAACACCCATATGGCGCTTGCGCCCGGCTTTGCCAATGCTGATGTTCTCATGCTCGCTGTTCCCGACAGAACCAATGGTGGCACGGCAGTTGACACTGACCATACGCACTTCACCTGAGGGAAGCCTGACTTGAGCGTAATTGTTCTCTTTCGCCATCAGCTGGGCATAGGCTCCGGCAGTACGCACCATCTGGGCGCCTTTCCCGGGTTTTAGCTCAATATTATGGATGATGGTGCCATCAGGGATGGTTTCCAGCTTCAAGGCATTTCCAGCAACGATATCAGCAGCAGGGCCGCTTTCTACAACCGCTCCGGGTTTGAGTCCTTCTGGTGCCAGAATGTAGGTTTTCTCTCCATCAGCATAATGGAGCAGAGCCAGATAAGCGGTTCTGTTGGGATCATACTCAATTGCTTTGACTGTGGCCGGAATACCGTCTTTGCTACGTTTCCAGTCGATGACACGAATCTTGCGGCGGTTGCCGCCGCCGATATGCCTTACGGTAATGCGGCCATAGCTGTTGCGGCCGCCCGTCTTTTTTCTCCTGGCCAGCAGTTTCTTCTCAGGTGACTTGGACGATACTTCTGAGTAGTCGGCCACGGTCATCTGACGCCTGGCTGGAGAAGTCGGATTAAAGCTTTTGACTGCCATTTATGTTCACTCCTTCTTCCTGCTAGCCCGGCTTACTGGCCGAACCCGAATTCTTCAATCGACGCTTTGTAGCGGCGGGCAGTCTGTGTGCTCTTGCCGCCCTTAGCCATGTAGCTTTCCGGCTGGGGATCTGTATCGATGGTCACAACCGCTTTTTTCCAAGCGGATGTCAGGCCTTGATGAACGCCCATCCGCTTCTGCTTGCCATCATAGTTGACCGTATTGACTTTTAGCACCTTGACGCTGAAAAGTTTTTCACAGGCCTGGCGAATTTCCGGCTTGCTTGCTGTGCGCGCGACGACGAAGGTGTATTTGCCTTCGGCGGCGTCCATCGTGCTCTTTTCGGATATGACCGGACGTATTATGACGTCGTACGCCGATTTCATGATGCATACACCTCCTGGACCTTCTCGACTGCATCCCGTGTTATGACCATTTTGTCAAATTTGAGGATGTCAAACACATTAATTGTATTGACCAAAGCCGTCTTGATGCCATGCAGATTGCGGGTTGACTTCTCGATGACTTCATCTCGGTTAAGCGTGACCAGCAAGGTCGACACATCGGCTTGAAGATTCTTCAGAACCGCAGCCATCTGCCTGGTTTTGATTTCCGGCATCTGAAGTGTATCTAGTACAATCAGGCTGCCTACGGCCACTTTTGCTGAAAGTGCCGATTTCATAGCCAGACGACGCATTTTCGGAGGCAGGTTATAGGTATAGGAACGCGGTTTGGGGCCAAAAATAATGCCTCCGCCAACATGCTGGGCTGAACGGATCGATCCCTGACGTGCCCGGCCGGTTCCTTTCTGGCGGTAGGGCTTTCTGCCGCCGCCTCTGACTTCGCTGCGCGTTTTTGTCGCATGCGTTCCCTGGCGCTGGTTGGCCAGGTAGCTGAGAATGGATCGGTGCAGGACATCCTGATTCGGTTCAATACCGAAGACAGTATCGTTCAGTTCAAGACTGCCTGCGACGGATCCATCCATGTTGTATACATCAACTTTTGCCATTGCTCTGCTCCTCCTTTGCGCCGCTTACCGGGACTTAACAGACGTGCGGATCTCAACCAAGCCGCCTCTGGGTCCGGGTACTGCGCCTTTCACGACCAGGATATTCCGTTCACCGTCCACCTGAATAACCTTGAGGTTCTGGACAGTCACGTTGACATTCCCCATCTGTCCGGGCATTTTCTTGCCCTTGAAGACGCGGGCCGGATCCGTGTTGGCGCCCATGGAACCGACGCGCCGGTGGTACATTGAACCATGTGTGTCCATACCACCCTTCTGGCCGTAACGTTTAATGGTTCCGGCGTAGCCTTTACCTTTGGAAACACCGTTGATATCAACCTGATCACCGGTCTGAAACATATCAGAGACTTTGATTTCCTGGCCGATCTCATAGGGTTCACCGGTTTGGTACTCCCGCATAACTATGCGGGGCTCAACGCCGGCTTTTGCATACTGGCCTTTGAGCGGACGGTTCACTTTCGCCGCACGGATGGCGCCATAGCCAACTTTTACAGCCTGATAGCCATCCGTTTCGCTGTTTTTGTTCTGCACAACAACAAGCGGGCCGCAGTCGATCACTGTGGCCGGAATGGCCAGCCCGTCTTCATCAAACAGCTGGGTCATACCTGCTTTTCTGCCAATCATGAACTTGGTCATGTTCTGTCTACCTCCTGGTTATTGGTTCACATTTCCTGTGAACGTGACCGCAACAGCACTTTTCAGCTGCCGCCAGATTTTACAGCTTGATCTCAATATTGACACCGGCGGGCATTTCAAGCTTCATCAGAGCTTCAACCGTTTTGGTGTTGGGTGACAATACATCAATCAGTCTCTTGTGTGTCCTGATCTCGAACTGCTCCCGGGAGTCTTTGTACTTATGAGGCGAACGGAGAATCGTAACAATCTCCTTTTCCGTCGGCAACGGAATAGGGCCGGAGATGTTGGCGCCGTTCCTTCTAGCTGTTTCCACGATGCGCTCGGCGCTTTCGTCGAGGATATTGTGGTCAAAAGCCTTCAGCCTAATGCGTATTCTTTGATTGGTTGCCATGGGTCTAACCTCCTCATGTTCTGCTGTTCAGACTTCACCTGTGCCGGGCGTTTCTTTTTCTGCCATCATAAAGCCCAGTCAGCCTTTGTCTTTTTCGATCCGGCGCTGGGCACATGCCATCGGCACACGCTGCGTCATCAGGTTTCGCCTGTCGTCCGGCTTCACGAACCGGACTTGCTCTGTTGAAGTTACCCGCCCTAGCGGCCGCAGCGGCTGCTGACGGCAATCTCCAACGTCTTAGCGTCTACGTGCATGCCGGATCAGCCCGGCAAAGTCGCGCAAGAAGTATTCTATAACAGATAAGCGTCAAATGCAAGTTATTTTTTTCAAAAAATCGGCACATTTTTTTCTGTAATGCGGTGATCTGTTTGTTATGAAGGCTTGCTGCTTTCTTCTTTGCTGCAAAGAGGCGATGATGTTCTTCGTGAACAAGCTCAAAGGTATAGCCCCTTGCCCGGGCAGTATCGATCAGTTCCGGGAGGATGACCCCATTGGTCGCGGATACCGCGTGAAGCAGGATAACAGAGCCGGGATGAAGATTGCCGAGAATTTTATCCAAAGCTTGCTGAGGATCCGGCTGCTCATCAGTCAGCCAGTCCCGGTACGCGAAACTCCAGAAGGCAACCGTGTAGCCTGCCCGGTCCAGCAGTGCCAGCACACGTTCACTGTAACTGCCTTCAGGAGGACGGATGATCCTGGGCATTTGCCGGCCGGTGAGCTCTGTAAACGCAGTTTCCACCAAACGCAGTTCTTCGAGAACAGCATCTGAACCTTGCGTCGCCAGCAGATCGACAAGATTGGGGTGCGTATCGGTATGATTGAGAACCAGGTGGCCGTCTTCAGCCATGCGTTGGACCCTTTCAGGGTTATGCCTCAAATAGCTGCCTGTGATAAAGAAGGAAGCGGCAACATTTTTCTCTTTGAGTACATTAAGGACAACATCACTCAGCTCCTTGTATTCGTAACCTTCATCGAAAGTCAGATAAAGGATCTTGCCCGCGGGCTCCGGTTCTTGCCATAGCACATGAAAGGGCTCTATGAGTTTGAGAACGGAGGATGGCACCGTCGCCGGCTGATCCTCGCCCAATTTGGCTGCCGGCTGAAAATACCAGCCGGTCTTGTTGTTGTCGAACTGATCCAGCCATTTCTCGTCACCAGACATTGTCGGTTGACTGGCTGATCCAGTGGTTGTTGATGATGCCGGTGTCGTTGTTGTGGCTGTAGATGCAGAAGGTGGCGTCTCTGAGGTGGTCGTTGTAGCGGTTGTTGACGGTTTTGTGGTCGTGGGCGCCACGGTCGTGGTTGTCGTGTCATGCGTTGTTGTACCGGATGTAGATGCCACGGTTGTGGTCGTCGTGGCAGCCGTTGTTGTGGCCGTCGTAGGTGCCGACGTGCCTGTGGTCGAGGACTGCGTGCTTGTCGATGTATCCTCTGTTGACACATCCAGGCAGCCGGTCAGGCCAAAAGAAAAGTGGATGGCCAATGTTGAGAAACATAGAAGACAAAACAAGCATGTTTTCATCCGGATCACACTCCCTGTGCGGCACGTTACTCCACATGCGGGTTGTCTCCGAGCACCTGCCTGATCTCGGTTTGGCTGAAGTGATAATGCCGGTCGCAGAAATGGCACTCCAGGCTTATGCCATGGGGATCCTGAGCTAATTCACCCAGTTCCTTGCGCCCCATAGCCAGCAGATTTTTCACCATTCGCTCACGATTACAGGGACAGGCATATGAACAGGGCACCTGCTCATGTATCGTCATGTTCTCTTCTCCAAGTAGCCGGGCGCGCATGGCTGCCGGCGTGGCTCCGTCTTCGATCATGGCTGTCACATCCGGCAAATGGCAGACACGCTCTTCCAGCCAGCTCACGATATCCTCGCCTGCGTTTGGCAACAGCTGGACCATCAGGCCTCCAGCATGGGTAATACCTCCGCGATCCATTTTTACGCCCAGGCTTACGATTGAGGGAATCTGCTCTGATATGGAAAGGTATGCAGCGATGTCTTCTGCAATTTCGCCGGAAACCAGGGCGACCCGACCGATATAGGGTTCTTTAAGCCGCATATCCTTAATGATGGTCAGGGTGCCCTTGCCAAGAGCTGAACCAACATCCAGCTTTCCTGATTTAAGATAACGCGTTTCAACATGCGGCTGACGCACCGTCCCCCGCACGGTGGCATTTTCTTCACCAACCACGGTGATATTCTGCAAAGGACCGTCGCCCTGCACCAGAGCTGTAATGGTGTCTCCTGGCTGATCGAGGTCGCAGCCCAGCATGAGAACACCGCTCATCAGGCGGCCTATGGCTGCTGCTGCGACGGGTGACAGATCGTGCAGGCGAACAGCCTCACGGCAGGTATCACTTGTCCGGCAGGCAAATGCCCGCATGGCGTTACCGCATGCAGTCGCCCGTACAATATGGTCGGAACAGCTGTCGAACTGCCTTTGTTGTGTGTTGTTCTGCTGGTTCATCAATCGCTCTCCTGCTTGACTGCTTTTTATCCCGTTTCTCCACCAACATTGGCGCACACGGTTTGTTTTCGATAAACATGAAAGATCCGTTCACTATTCGCTTGTGGCTGCCTCATGGTTTGATCACCCAGCAGTGCAACCGGATGGACCTGTGTATCTTCCATGAAACTGCTGATTTCTTCATGGCTGTAATAGCGCTCAAGGATCTGTTCGTCGGATCGGCGATAACAGCCGTCTGTTTCTTCCCTGTACAACGTCAGTTCAGCCCGGGACAGTTTTCTTGCGGGCAGGAAACGATGCTGCCAGAAAAGGGTGAAGGCTGGCTGATCCACAAAAAACAGGTTGTTGCCACGTGTTTCAGCCAGGTGATGCCAGGTAGCCA
>JAAYLM010000298.1 GCA_012521915.1 Oscillospiraceae bacterium
ATAAGAGGTTTGATCGATCGCCACCAGCTGATGCCCTGAAGATCAGGAGAGATTAGAATCAGGATCTTGTCAGACTTGATCAAAGCATCCGGCAGAAAAGGATCTGTCCTCTGACCAGAGCAGTCGACGATTACATGATCACACTGTGCAGCGCAGCTATTCATGAAAATGCCTGCGTTGACTGATGAATCAAGCCCTAATTCATACTCCATATAATCTTCATCCGACACGACACCGCTGAAGAATAATCCTTCATGTTTAGGATGTTGAATCCTAAACTCCCGAGAAAATATAACGTGCCAATAACTTTAAGAGGCTGAAAGCATTGCTACAATTGCATTACAAGTACATCAGACCTCTTTTCTTTTGTCCAACAACACGTTATATTATAGCGTGTGAGAGGTGAGTTATGGGACGCTTGGTTTATCATCGTAAAAGGGATTCGGGAACAACGTATGTCTATGAGGTTGTCGATGAGTATTGGGACAAGGCCAAAAAGCAGATGCGCAGCAAGCAGGTTTGCCTTGGCAAGCTCGATCCGGACACGGGCGAACTCATCCCATCTAAAAAGACCCGCAACCAGGCTCAAGCAGCCATGACTGCGACAACAACGGTCGCGGGACCCATGCTTGTGCTGGATCGGATCGCGCAGGAGACCGGACTGCAGGCAACGCTGAAGCGCGCGTTCCCGGAACAATGGGAGCGCATTCTGACTTTAGCCACATTCATTGTCTGCACAGGAGATGCGCTTGTCCATGCGGATGCATGGTGCCGTAATCACGAAGTCTTGGCCCAAGGACCGTTTGCCAGCCAGCGGATCAGCGAATGGCTGGCGGCCATTAGTGAAGACGGACGTCAGACCTTTTTCAAGGCCTGGGCCAGGCAGGTCAGCGAGCAGGACTTCCTGTGTTACGACATCACGTCGGTTTCCTCCTATGCCCGGTTCAATGAGTATGTCCATTGCGGCTATAATCGGGATGGCGAATCGCTGCCGCAGATTAACCTTGCCATGGTCTACGGCCAGAAGAGCCAGTTGCCAGTGATCTATCGTACCCTGAACGGCGCGATTGGCGATGTCAGTACAGTCAAAAAACTGCTGGACAGCTTTGAGAAACTGGATTTCCCTGCTTTGTCGCTGGTTATGGACCGGGGATTCTACAGCCAGAAAAATGTAACGGATCTATTGGATCGGCGGTATCACTTCATGATTGGCGTGCCGACTAATCGGAAATGGGTCCGCAGCCGGATTGACCATTGCCAGGATGCCTTGAACAGCCCGCGAAGTTTCAGACAATTTGACGACGAAAGTCTGTACATGCATACCGAACTGATGCAATGGCCTGAGAACAAGCGACGCTGCTATCTGCATCTGTATTACAACCCGCACCGGGCAGCGGATGACCAGGAGGCACTGACCAAGAGACTTCTGATCTGCAAACAGGAACTGGAATCGGGTGAACTCAATCCCGCCCATACACAGGACTACGAACAATATTTCCTCGTCAAGGAAACGCCTGTTCGTGGACGACAGGTTGATTACAACGATGCAGCAATCAGGGAATACCGCAATAAATATGCTGGCTTCTTTGCGATCCTGACAACAAAAAAGATGGATGCGCTGGAAGCCTTACGGATTTACCGCGACAAGGATGTCGTTGAGAAATGCTTCGATGACCTCAAGAATCACCTGGATCTCAAGCGGCTGCGCATGCATTCGTCAGGCAGGATGTCCGCCAGAATCTTTGTCCAATTCATTGCGTTGATCCTTTTGAGCCAGATTCAGCGAACAATCCGTGAGCATTCGCTGGCAGATCGCTTCTCACCCAGGCTTTTACTCGGCGAGCTCGAGTCGTTGACCAAAATCCATTATGCCGGTAAATACAACGATATCCTCTCTGAAGTCAGTAAAACCCAGCGGGAGATCCTTGATGCTTTTTCCATTGATCCTAACACGCTATAATTTCTCGGGATTTTAGGGTGGTAAAATGTTTAAGAACCATCCAAAACATCAAGCCAAGCAAAGGAGAAGAGCCATGTCTGACAAAATTATACAGCTTAATGA
>JAAYLM010000299.1 GCA_012521915.1 Oscillospiraceae bacterium
ATTCTCGATGCTGTCGATGTCTTTCCGTTCGCTTTCCACTTGTTTCTTCGCGAAAGCCGCTGTGAACGGTACGGAGATCAGGAACTTGACCGGACCGTTTCCGGTATTCTTGAGCATGTAGTTGATGAGTAAGCGGTAAACTGTAGACACCTACAAAGGTAGCCCCAATCATGTGACAATCAGGAAAACAAGACAAGCGAGGATTGCACATGACGGCAGAAAAGATAACCGCCCGCCGGGCATTATGGCACCAGCACATCCATGCATATCAGCAGAGTGGACTGACTCAGACAGCATACTGCAAAGAACACAAAATATCGGTCAAGACGTTTTCCAACTGGCTCATGAAAACGCGTCGCGAAAACCAGGCGCAAGCAGGATCTGGTTCTGGTACGCAGCAGTGGGTATCATTACCGGTGCCGCAGCCGGTTGCGTCAACCAGCAGCGAAGTCTGTCTGCGCGTTCGGGTGGGTGACTATCACCTGGAGATTCCACAGGGCTTCGATCAGCAGACGGTAGCCGGCGTGCTGCGGCTCATCAAAGAGCTATGCTGAACTTTACCGACAACGTGCAGGTCCATCTGGCCTGTGGAGCCACCGACATGCGGATGTCCATCGACGGCTTGAGCGGACTGGTGCAGCAGCGATTCAAACTGGATCCCTACTCGCGGAACTTATACGTATTCTGCAATCGCGGCTGCAACCGTCTTAAAGTCCTGCAATGGGATGGGAATGGATTCTGGCTGTATTACAAACGCCTGGAGCGCGAACGGTTCAAATGGCCTCAGGATGAAGCCGGCATCAAGCAGATCAGCCTGCGTGAATACCGCTGGCTTTTGGATGGTTTAAGCCTGTCACAGCCACAGGCGCACCGTGAAATTAAGGTCAAGTATGCGGTCTGAAGTCAATTCGTCAAATAACGGTATAATGGCTGAGAATAGGGCATTTCCCGGCGTTTTGAGAATGGAAAATGCAGGCGAAATCAGGTAAACTTCATGGTATGGATACACGCATTGACATCATGGATCCGAACGCCGACCTGAGCCAGCTGAACCACGAGGATCTGCTGGTTGTCAGTCAACAGATGCAGCGTCAGCTCGCCTGGATGTTCGATCAACTCAAGTCATCCAATCGAAAACTATACGGTCCGTCCAGCGAGAAAACCATCGATCCCAATCAGTTATCCTTCTTTAATGAAGTCGAAGCCGTAGCGGTTGAACAGCAGCCGGAACCGCAAGAAGCGGATGTGACCAAACCCAGGAAGAAACAGCCAGGCAAACGCGAACAGGATCTGGCGGCTTTTCCGCTGGAAGTGGTCGAACATGACGTGCCTGTGACAGATCAAGTCTGTCCGAAGTGTTCCGGTTCGTTGCATCGTATGAGCAAGGAAGAGCGCACGGAACTGGTGTTTATCCCCGCACAGTTCAAAAAGGTCAAGCATGTGCGTTGGATCTATGCCTGCCGCAACTGCGAACAGAACGATATCACCACGCCGATTATCCGGGCGGACGCGCCGGCACCGCTCATCAAGGGCAGCATCGCCTCGGCGGAACTGGTCGCCGGCATTATCAACGGCAAGTATGTCAATGCCTTGCCCCTATATCGCCAGGAAAAAGAATTCGAACGGCTTCACGCGTACCTGCCGCGGCAAAACATGGCCAATTGGGTGATCCGCTGCGCGCAAGATTATCTGGCCCCCTTGTATGAGCGTATGCGTAAGGAGCTGCTGAAGAAAGATGTGGCTCATGCAGACGAAACGACGACCCAGGTTCTGAAAGAGCCAGGCCGGAAACCGACCACCCAAAGCTATATGTGGTTGTATCGCACCGGGCGATGTGACCAGCCAATTGTCCTGTTTGACTACCAGCAAACCCGTGCGGGGAAACACCCCGAGCAATTTTTGCGTGATTTCAAAGGCTACCTGCATACCGATGGATATGCGTGTTACCATAATTTGCCGTCCACCATCACCATAGTCGGTTGCTTCGCACATGTGCGCCGGAAGTTCGAAGAAGCGCTCAAGATCATGCAGCCCCAGGATCGGGCAGGCACCCGTGCGGAAGCCGGTCTGGCTTATTGCAATGCGCTCTTCAAATGGGAACAGAAGTGGGCCGCTTTGTCCAGCACGGAACGCTATACCCTGCGCTTGGAACACAGCCAGCCGGTTTTGGATGCATTTCATCACTGGTTGATCGAAACCCGATCCCTGGTCGCGCCCAAGTCCAAGATTGGCAATGCCGTCAATTATACTCTCGGCCAATGGCCCTATCTGGTCAATTATATGCTGGATGGCCGTCTGGAGATCTCAAATAATGCTGCG
>JAAYLM010000300.1 GCA_012521915.1 Oscillospiraceae bacterium
CCGGACCTGACGGGGTTCACGGGCCGCATCGCACAGGACCAACGATCGGCTGCAGATCAGACACGGCGTCTTGTGTCGCTGTGTCATTATATCATACTGATTCCAGCGATGCCAGAATGATTGCGGTTCAGACCGGCAGCTTCTGATCTTAAACTTCCATTCGATGCACACCTTCAATGCTTTTGCAGTAATTCAATGTCCTTCATCCAGCCCCAGAAAGAGGTGATGTCTGGCGTGACAGTTTCCATATCGATCCGTTCAGGGCTGAAGATGATCGCTTCCATTTTCTGATAGATCGGGACTTCAACTGCCCAGTCCATGATGATATCAAGGCATTTTTTGTAAGTCTGTGTACGGAAGGTTCGGTCATCGCCGGTACGAGCTTCAATAATCAACTCATCTAGCTGTGTATCTGAAATGTGGTAGTGATTTAAGTTGGTTCCGCCAAGACCAACTATATTGTCTGAATGATAAAGCGAGTACATATCCGGATCAATTTCCGTTCGCCATCCAGCTACCCACAGTTTTTGAGTTGCTGTGCGAAGTTTTTCCAGAAGATCGTTCGAATGATCTGGATCAACAATGATCAGATTTATACCAATTTCTTCAAAAGATTTTTTTGCTTCGGTTACCAGCTGATAAGACGGGTGATTTCCGCGACCTTCACCTGGAATGATTATTTCATAATTCAGACTGGCTCCTAAAGGTGCTTTTGTCAGTTTACCGGTGGTTTCATCGAAGCTGTACCCCGCAGCCACGAAGTACTCGATTGCAGCTGATTTAGCAGCTTCATACCGGGCTTCAGGCTCCATATCAGATGTATAGATGTCGCTGCCGTCGATGGTTGTCGAAAAAGCAGTTTTGTAATCTTCGTCTGTCGGTTGTGGCGATGCCCATGATGTGTTTGAAATCGGATAGTGAATGACGGATGCCTGCTCTCCAAAATATGAGCTGACAGTCAATTCGCGATAGACTGAAAGGATCGTCGCAAGAGCTTTTCGTAAATTTTTACTTTCCTCAGAATATGGTATGCCACTCACATTAACGGTCTGGGCATTTAGTCCGATATACCCATATCCAGGGAAGTCAACCGTAGTTGTAGCAATCGTATCTCCGCTGATTTCACCATTGACATTGTATCCTTTGATCGCTTCACGGGCTTGCTCACTGAAGGACGGATCTGCCAGATCTAGTGTACCATTTCCAACACCAGTTACTTTTTCGGCATCAGATGTTTCCTTAAAGTAAACGTTCTTGATAATCGGCTCACCTTTGTAGTAGTGTTCATTGGCTTCGAAGTAAACGATTTCATTATCGTACTTGATGAATCGGTACGGACCAGCACCAAGCGGCTGGGTTGTTTTCGAAGTAATGAGTGATATGTCATTGAAGTCAAACCCAAACTGATTATTTGCATAGTCATATTTGCTTTCGTCGCCGTAATAATGAAGTGGCGAGACCTGAATGTCAAGATTGTAAACGGCTGCTGCGTCAAAGCCGTTGATCGTAACTTCAACAACTGTGTCACTCAGTTTTTTGATGCCGGCAATATTCGGAATTCCTTTTCCGTCCATCTCCTCGTCTTTGTGACCCCACTCAAGTATGAACCGGTTCCGAGCGTCATCAATCGTTGTAGTTGCATCATTTGGCAATACTTCAACAAAGTAAAACAACTCAGCATTGCCCTCATAGGTCGCATACGTTTCTGCAAAAAAATCATCAAATGTTGGATATTCGCTGTTAAAGATATCAAAAGGTGTTTCGGTAAATTTTGTTAACCATGGTTCGTCTTGTTTAATCTCGCCTTTTTCATCCTTCGCCGGTTCAATAAAGCCCCATATATACATGGCAAGTGAAACTTGAACATCTTCATTCATTTCGAGGTCTTCGGACGTAGTTCCCAGATGATTTATATATCCAGCATAATCAGAAACTATATAGTTGATGATCGCTTGAAGGTCATCTTTCCAGGCTTCTTCCAGAATCGCCCACATAGAATCCTGCTGTTCCTGGGTCCAGGCATCAGACTCAGCCCATTCATGATCTTCGCCGGCTGCGTAGATCGCATCGAGCATCACGGAATATTTGTCATAAACTGCACGCGTGGTTTGAGTGCGGTAATCATTTAGTCCGAGAATCGGTACTGACCTCATTGTCCTGGGTCCAGCATAGCTCGGGTCACTGTAAACGTAATAGGAGAAAATGATGTCATCTGCGGTCATCAGTTCACCATCACTGAACATCACGTCATCTCGGATTGTCCAGGTGTAAACCGTTTTGCCTGCTGCTTCATCATAATTAACGTCGACGTCAGCAATGCCCTTGTACTCATAGTCAGTACCGGCATAAGGCAGTTTCTCGCCATCGATCGCGTTGTATACGATGTCACCTGATCGGTCGGTCGTCAGCAATGAAACAGATGTCATTGCCACAACATCCGAATCCTGTGTAGTGTCTGCAAAAAACGGACTGAACGTTTCAGTGAATGCAGAGTAGCCGACAACGAGCGGTTTTTCCTCACGGGAGCCAGTTGGTGTTTGTTCGGTTGATATCCCCTCGATGCCTGAATTTTGCGTTGTCGTATCAGCGGTCGATTCCGTTGTCTCTTTCGACGCACAAGCAGCAAAAAGGCTTACAGCCATTGCAAGCATGAGAATCAAGGACAGATATTTATTGATAATTAGCTTTCTCACGAATAGAACCCTCCTTCTTATTCTGCTGGAGTGTATCGATCATCGGCGCAATGCGCCAACGGACTTCTATACTTGTAATAGAATTCATACATGATTATGGATAATATCGTAAAACGATTTTTTGTCAACTTCTATCCGTTCAATCACATATTCTACTTTTGTCTCAAACAATTGACTCAGTCATATAAAAATGCGCAATCTTATAAAATTGCGCACTCTACTCTGATCGAAGATCAATCACAGCTGTTTGGCAGGCTATTCCTCCAGGAATATGATTTCATCCGGGTGTATCATGCCTAGCTGGTCGCGAGCAACCCGTTCGATGTAGGCGTCGGATCCCATGATATGTTTGAGTTCC
>JAAYLM010000301.1 GCA_012521915.1 Oscillospiraceae bacterium
AAAAAGATCCGCTCACGAAAACCGCAACATGGCACTATTATTAAGAACTTGGGTGCTGTAAAGGAAGAGAACATCCTGCTGCTCGTGAAAGGTGAGGTAATCGGGCAGCAGATCAGCGCGCATGTACCTCAGGTCCACCAGGGTGATGCGGGCATAACCCGGCAGGAGCAGCGGTGCCAGGCTGCTGGCAAAGGAATCGCGGAAGATGATCAGCTCACGCTCACTTGCGGCAGATTCATTTTCAATGGTGATCAGGGCTCTGGCGCCGCCCAGGAAAACATCATAGGGGTCCATGCCCTTGAACAAATCCGGTTCATAGACGGAAAGCCAGCTTCCCTTTTCATGGTCATAGACTTGGGGCTTCCTGCTCTGGTCATCGATCAGATAAACCAGCTCGTCCGGTTCCAGCGGCAGGGCAGCCTGACCGTAGTATGACCCTCTGAAAGGATATAGCTGCTGATGCTGGTAGCTTCGGTCTGATACTTTTTCTGTCCGACCCAGGGTTTGCAGGAGTAGATCAGCCAACGGCAGCAGTTTTTCCTGACGCCAGTGGATATCCGTCCGGTAGTAGTCATCTGCATTCAGGTGCTCATACAAGCTCAACAGGCTGATGGATTCCAACTCCATTTCCAGCAGCTGCATGATATCCTGATAGGCCACAAACGGGTAACCGTTAGGAGCCGCCAGGTAGTCGTTTTTATCAGGAATAACGGCAAGCCAGGCCGGCTGACCGGCGAAATAACGCTGGTACAAAGCATTGAACCCGGTCGCGGCCCGGACAACAGACTCAGGCCGCAAGGGGTATTCCAGCTTGCCGATCCGGCCATCGATAAGATAAAGGCCGTTGTTGTCTTTCTGGCGCAGCAGATGGTGAACCATCAAGGCTTTGATGCCGCGAAAACCATCCCGCCAGATCATCTGATCGAGCAGATACGTTTCGCTGTCAGCAAAAAAAGTGCCGTTGAGCAGCCGATCTATGGTGAAAGCCGGCGGAGCGGCCAGCCGGCGCCGTTCACTGGCGGATACGGTGCGTGGCGGTGTCATGATCGTGCCCAGCATAACCACAACCAGCGTCAGGATGAAGCCAACGGTAATCATTTTATTTTTCAGGTTGCCATACATCAACGACCAGCCTCTTTCTCAGAAACGAAAATAAAGGAAAGGATTAAAGGATCCGTCAACCAGGTAAGCCGTACAAACCAGCAGAAGAACCAGGTAGAGCAACGGCTCCAGGATCAGCCCGGGCAGTCTTTCCTTAAGGGCAGTAGTCAGCCGGTTGGCCAGCAGACGCACCAGCGGGGTTGCGCCAACCACAGCCACAACCGGCACCAACGCATAACTGCACAGATAATAAAGCTGAGCAGGACTGTAAAGGGCCAGCCCGGGAACACCGATAAGGCCACGCAGGTTTTCGCCGACAGTCTGCAGGCTGTCGGCATTGAAAATGACAAAACTGATCAAGGCGACCAACAAGGTATACACGTGCTGCAGAAATGCGGGCAGACTGGCAAGAGGTTTGGCAAGAAACCATTTTTCCGCGACCAGAACAACGGCAAAATAAAAGCCCCAGATAATGAAATTCCATGCCGCTCCATGCCAGAGACCGGTCAAAGCCCAGACCACGACGATATTGCGCAGCCATTTGAGTTTGCTGACCCGGTTGCCGCCCAGGGGTATGTAGACATAGTCACGAAACCAGG
>JAAYLM010000302.1 GCA_012521915.1 Oscillospiraceae bacterium
ATGCAGCCGCCTTGTCATCTTGCCCGCTGACCCGGATCTTGTTAGGATGAGCATGTAATCAGAAGACAGGATGGTGACGAAGATGAACGCAGCGCAAGACTGGCAAGACCTGAGGCGTGACGCGCCGCAATGGTTTCGCGACGCCAAGTTCGGCCTGTTTTTCCACTGGGGCCCTACAGCGTGCCCGCGTGCGAAAACGAGTGGTACTCGCGCAACATGTACGCCAAAGGGCTGAACCAGCACCGCTGGCACGTGGAACATTACGGTCCGCTCAAGACTTTCGGCTACAAGGACTTTATCCCCCAGTTCAAGGGAGAGAAATTCGATCCTGACGCCTGGGCCGAGCTGGTCGTCAAAAGCGGCGCCCGTTACGCAGGTCCGGTCTCCGAGCATGCCGACAACTATTCCCTGTGGGACAGCGCCGTCAACCCGATCAACAGCGTCAGGACCGGGCCGCACCGGGACATCACCGGCGAATGCGCCGCCGCGTTCCGCCGGCGCGGCATCAAGGTCCTGGCCACCTTCCACCACCAATGGCTGTGGGGCTGGTTCATGTCGACCGACAACGAAGCCGACGTCTACGACCCCGCTAACGAAATCTACTACGGCCCCGCGCTGCCCCAGGAAACCAACTGCTACAAGACCTACCGCTGGCCGGATGACGCATACAACACCATCTGGCAGTCCAAGGACAACGAGGTTATCGACAAGTACAAGCCGGACGTGGTCTACTTCGACAGCCGTGCCTTCATCATCAGCGAACAGGCCCGGCGGAACATCGTGGCCAACTACTACCTGAACCATCCCGACATCGACGGCATCATCACCTACAGGCAGGAGGATTTCCCTGCTGAGGTCGGGGTTTACGATGTCGAGATCGGCGGTTTCGACGCGGTACGGGACAAGCCCTGGCAGACCGACGACCGCCTCGAGGATAACGTGACCTGGCAAAGGCTGATAATTTTGATACGATGAAACCCTTTGCCGACAATCGAAAGCACAGGTTAGATTTCGTTAGCACAAGTATAAATCGTTAGCGAGGGTACTTATCGCCACGCAAACCCTATAGGCACCTAAGACGGAGCAAATGGAGAAGAAATCCAGAGCATACGCTATATCCTCTCGATCCATATCGGCAGACAGCAGTGTTCCCCGTTTAGATATAATGGGAGAAAGAGTGTAATCCGTTTCTGCCCCGGTATGACATCATTTATGAGAGCTTCACTCTTCCGATATATCGTCGGGCGGCTGACAGCATCAGTGAGCAGACGATCAAGACGGCAAGGGAGAGGATGTTTGTCAGTACCTTGATGTGTGTAAGGCGAAAGAGCGTGTTAACAAGCACGCCGCCCACCAGCATCTGGATGCAGTACATCTCAAGGGTCGTACCACCGAGCGCACCGATTGCCTTTAATGAGCGGCCTTGGAACGCAGCGTCAAGCAGGAGCAGCAGCCCCAATACGCACGGCAATGCCACGATATAAAACATACCATCGAACGGAACGGTAAGTTTATCAAGATATCCGAACCAGTATATGGGTACAAGACCAGGTAGAAACAGTGTGGCGCCTACTATAAGACGCCGTTTTATCGACCACGCTCCCTCGTACTCCGCAAGAAACACGCCCAGGAGTATCGCCGGAACGCGGCATAGGAAAATACTTATGTCGACAATTCCGCGCAGACCGTAATCGACCGCAAACGTCAAAGCAGCCCACACGGTCAAGGATATCGCGAGCCGCTTTATAGGGTTGAACTTTGACAGGGCGGCTTTGCCATACGGGAACACGAGGTACATCATTATCAGAGCAGGCACGAACCAGAGAAAGGAACCGCCTCCGTTTCTCAGAAAGTCTAAAAAAACGACGGTGGCGAAAAAACGCGGCAAAGAAAGTTCTCCCATGACAAGAGCGGCAACGCAAAACAGGAGGAACATAGGATACACTTTGCTGAAGCGTCTGAAAATGAATTTCCAGCGGGAGGCGGTGTTGGAAAATGTCAGCGTATACGCCGACAGAAAGAAGAACAGATCGACACCGATGTAGCCAATCGTTATAATAAAGCGCTCGACCTGTCCGGGCAGCCCACCCGCGGGAAAAACCGGTATCCACAGGTGATACACCGCGATAAAAATCGCAGCGATCGCCATTATGCCTCTTTTTGTTCTCAGAATATACATAGCCAGCCTATATCCGCCGCTTATGCGTCGGAAGCAACGGCGCTGAGCGTCGTCGCCGCACCATCGTTCACAGCGGCTTCAAAGTTTGCAATTATGCCCTCGACTACTTTAACGGAGGACATAACAAGGAGTACATAGTGCTCTGTATAGGCAGCCTGTTTCACGTCTGCGGCAACACAGATCCACTTGCGGGCATCCGCATTATCCAGCATCTTCTGTGCGATATCGGCTGTATCCCCATTTTCGCTGCGTACAAGCACGAGCGAATGGGGGATCGAGTTGATGAGTGCATCCGCTTGGTACCCGGTTAGACCCTCCGCCTTGGGGATGAACGCGAAATACTCAAAATCCTCATCGCTCAGTTCGGTCGCTTCATACGCGGGGAATTCGACTCCGTTTCAGAGTTGGTCAATAATCTCAGGCATCGTAGCGCCGGGTGATACTATGTTGTCGGGGCCTTTTCCGGAACACCCGACAAGCATGACAAGGGCGAGGATGAGTGGGATTAGTTTTCTCATGGGTTTAGGTTTCCTTCCTTAGTTTCTTGTAATTATTAGACACGTATCCCGATTTGTCTCGGCCAAGAGTGGGATGATGCCGTTCCTGGCTTTGAAAAAATCGATCTCGCCGAGCACTGCGGTTCGACAACAGTCGGTGAATACATCAACACGCTCAACGTTACAGACATATGCACGGGCTGGACGGAGCGGAACCGGTCACCGTGTTCAACAAAGCGCAGCGCCATGTCTTTGCAGGGCTGATGGATGGTGAGAGAAGACAGTCGTTCACGTTTGCGGGAATCGATAGCGATAATGGATCGGAATTCATCAACCACGAGTTGTATCGCTACTGCAAGGAGAACGGCATTAGTTTCACGCGCAGTCACCAAGTATAGATGTTGTATGTGCCTTTGCTGCATTGCCTTAATCATATGACTCCATCTGTGAGCAAGATTTAGAATGGGACACTATCTTCCGCAGGACGTTTAACTTGAACTTACAATTTTCGTTTTGGAATTTGGGCTAAAAGCAAGATATACGCAACAAACGCTTTAACAGAGGCGTTTGTTGGCATTAAAGGAGGCCGAACATCTGAACGATTCCAATTCGTGATGTTCAGATTCCCTGCCTGCTATTACGCTACCTTCCAATACGCATCTCTTTCATTGGATCGTCCCAAGGCGTCCAGATATCCGAATCGTCCCAGCCGCCGTTTTCAGGACCGCTGAACTGGACTACTTCGAACTCATCATTGTCTTGACGCCGTATTCATCCATGAGCTCGCGTAGCTTGCTGTTATCCCGCCGTTCTTTCCTTGCCATTATGAAACCTCCAAAGTCATTAATTTATTTTACCTGACTTCGGAGGTTTACACAATTATTTCAGCACTGCCAGCAAAAACACAGTAAGCCAAATAACGGATTTTAGCTAATCCCATTTCCAGTATAGGCATAACATTTCAGATTATTTCCGTCGGCCTTGAAAGTGACAAGTACGCTTACTCCGTTATCTGCATACCA
>JAAYLM010000303.1 GCA_012521915.1 Oscillospiraceae bacterium
GCTAATACCGGACCAACACCGGCCACATAAGCCAATAGTGACGGAGATGCGGTATTCAGGTCAACACCGACATTGTTGACACAGTCTTCAACCACACCTTTGAGGGCTTCATCCAGTTTCTTGGGATTGATATCATGTTGATACTGACCGACGCCGATGGAACGGGGTTCGATTTTCACCAATTCGGCCAGTGGATCCTGCAGACGGCGGGCAATGGATACTGCACTGCGCAGTGAAACGTCGTATTCCGGAAATTCAGCGGCACCCAGTTCTGAAGCGGAATAGACACTGGCACCGGCTTCGCTGACGACAAACCAACGTGCTTCAATTTTATTTTTTTGGACAAGATCATGAACAAAACGCTCAGTTTCCCGGGATGCTGTTCCGTTGCCAATCGCCATCAAGTCAACCTGATGGCGATTCAACAAGCCAAGGATCTCCTTTTCTGCGTCTACTGTCCTGCTGTGTGGCGGTGTCGGATAGATCACGCCCGTTTCCAGAACGCGTCCTGTCGCATCGATCACAGCCAGTTTACAGCCTGTACGATAACCCGGATCGATACCCAGTACCCGATGGCCGCGAACAGGCGGCTGCAAGAGAAGGCTGCGTAAATTGGCAGCAAAGACATCGATCGCCTGGTCTTCTGCCTGTTCAGTCAGTGTGTTGCGGATCTCAGACTCCAGGGATGGAAGCAAGAGGCGTTTCCAGGCATCCGCAGCAACCTGCTCCAGCCAATTTTGCGCAGCAGAAGACCTTGTGACCAGGCGACTGCGAAGGACTGATTCAGGTTGTTCTTGCGGGATGGTCAGTGAAACCGCCAGGTATTTTTCCCGTTCTCCACGATTCAGTGCCAGCACACGATGGCCAGCTATGCGCTGAACCGGCTCCTGGAAGGAACCATACATTTCATAGACAGATAGATCCTTTGCCTTGCCGCGGGACACGATGACGCCTTCCTGCATCAGCATGTGGCGCAGCCGGCGCCTGATCCAGGCATCGTCACTTATGCTTTCAGCCAGGATATCCATTGCTCCGGCGAAGGCAGTTTCTCTGTCGGCTATCTCCATATGTCCTGCTGCCAACTGGTCTGCCAGCTGATTGAGCACCGTGTCCTGGTCAGGTTGTGTCAGCAGCAGGTCAGCCAGCGGCTGCAGACCTCGTTCACGGGCAATCATGGCTCTTGTCCTGCGTTTAGGCCGATAAGGCCGATACAGGTCATCAATCTCCGATCTTGTTGCTGCCTGGTCAATGGCGCCTGCCAGTTCTGCTGTTAAAAAACCTTGTTCTTCAATCAGCCTCTTGACCTCTGAACGCCTCTCATGCAACGCGCGCAGTGAGGCCAGCCGTTCAGCCAGACGGCGAAGGACCTGGTCATCAAGGTTGCCGGTCTGTTCCTTCCGGTAGCGGGCAATAAAAGGGATGGTATTACCAGCATCAATCAGGCTGATGATCTGCTCGATCTGACGATCCTCCACGCTGAATTCAGCCTGCAGGATTTTATCTATGGCCATGCAACGCTCCTTATCCGGACAAAATAGTTTTCTTGCAGCCAGCCGCGACCAACTGCCTGAGCTTTTTCACTATTTGTCACATTATGATAACATATTCAGTTTATGATGGTATAGAATGACTGACAGCGGAGGTTACAGCGCCCATGGCCCGTTACTGTTTTTATTGTGGCCGGGAATTGCAGCGTGGTGAAAAATGTGGCTGTCGTACGACACCGCGAGACCAGCAGGAAAAGGAACAAACTGCCGGACAACCGCAGCAATCCTGGACGCCAAACAAAAAAACACAACGGCAAAAAATCAAGCCGTTGTTCTGGAAGCGTTTTAAACAGCGCTTTGCTAGGTTTTCGCAAAAAGCCACACAGCAACCTAAGCGCACATCCGCCACAAACAGCCGGTCGACCAGTCACCGACCCGCTATCAATCGGCAGCCGAAAAGCCCCTACATACGACAAATGCTGGGTTTTCTGACTCATCCTGCGGACAGCATCAACAAGCCGGATCATCAGATTGCTGCTGCGACATCATTGATGCTTCTGTTGGTGGCCGGATTGCTGTGCGGTTTGTTCCTGGTCGCTGCCAGCCGTCAACCTCAACTCCAGCAGTTTGTTTCTTTGAACCATGTCTCTATCTCCGGTGGCAGCAAAGTGCTCGCGCAGTTTTTCATTTTTTTGCAGGGTTTCGGCTCCGGTCTGGCTCTGTTTTTGCTTCCCGCTCTGCTCTACCACATTATCCTGCGACTGTCTTTCCGCTACCATGTCTCGATACCTGTGCTGATAACGCGGATGAACCCGGCATTTTTTTATGCAGAGCTGTTTCTTTTGGGAGCACTGCTGGTTCTGCCGGGTTCAATCTTCAGTTCGCTCTTTA
>JAAYLM010000304.1 GCA_012521915.1 Oscillospiraceae bacterium
AGCAATCTGAGAAAATCATCCTGAACAATAAAGAACATGGGAGTGAACAGGATGACACAAGCTCAGAAACGTCTAGTGTTTCCGCTACCGCGAAATGGCCGAAAGCTGCTGTGCTTGCCTGTCCGCAAGTTGACGGATATACTGTCCGTAGCCTAGAGAAAGGAAGCGCCCCGGTTGAATGTACCACTGGTGGAACAATGGTACCCGAGGCGCACAAACCATAAACACATGCATATCATAACAGATTATTACCTGGAAGAGAATCCGCAAACGGGTGTTTTTTGTTAGGAGCAATGAGCAAAGTGCATTTTGTTGTAACTGTGACTACCTATTAGAGGTATGTGGCAGTCGTCGGCGAGGTTACATCGAGAGCAGCGGTGAGCGGATAGTACTGGTGATTCGCAGACTATATTGTCAATCGTGTAAGCGAATCCACCATGAACTCCCGGATCTGTTGGTGCCATACAAACGTTACGACCGGGAAAGCATTGAATCTGTCCTGGAAGAAACCGGCCAAGCACAGGAAGCTGCAGATGATTCGACCATCTCTCGCTGGCGAAGGTGGTTTTCCGAATTGGAACAACACATCTATGGCGGCTTGTTGGCAGCCTGCCACCGACTCGACAAAAACTTTGCGGAAAGCCCGGATCAGCTTTCCGGATCATTGCTCCAGCGGATCCATCACCTGGTCGGCGCGACACCGGGCTGGCTGGGCCGAATTGTCCGAATCCTGGTTACAATGAATTTATGGGTACAGACCCGTTCTGCATTTCTGACCGGATAAAGCCGGGATACACTCATGCTATCACCGAAAAATGAAAGGGGATCAGCATGAAAAATCAGGAACGGGCCGATGAAATAGCCACAAACCGCTACCAACTCCTGTCGCCGCTGTTGCAGGATCACTTGGATCAGGCCCAAGTCAGGCAACTCAAGGAGCAGATCTGTGCTCAAACGGGGTTGTCTGAAAGAACGCTGCGCCGATATTTATCCCAGTATCGCCAAACCGGCTTTCAGGGGCTCAAACCCAAGAGCCGAGGCCGGCCCAAGGCCATCATCTGGGCTGTTCCGGACGATATTCTGACAGAAGCGATTATGTTACGTCGGGAAGTGCCCAGTCGGAGCATCTCTCAGATCATCCAGATCTTGGAATGGGAAAAACGGATTGAGCCTGGCAGGATCAAACGCAGCACCTTGCAGGAGAAACTGGCCGAAAAAGGATACAGTTCACGGCATATGCGACTTTACGCCAATGCAGGAACCGCTGCACGACGATTTCAGCGCCGCAGTCGTAATGCCCTATGGCATTCGGATATAAAATTCGGGCCTTACCTGCCGATCGGGCCTAATCACAGCCTCAAACAGGTTTATCTGGTACTATTTCTGGACGATGCGACTCGATTGGTGCTGCATGGGGAGTTTTATGCCACGTTGGATCAGGTCATCGTCGAAGATTGTTTCCGACAGGCGGTCCAGAATCATGGTGCTCCAGAGGCAGCGTTCTTTGACAATGGAAAACAATTCCGCAATAAATGGATGGCGCGGGCCTGCTCCAAAATGGGAATCCGACTGTTGTTTGCGAAGCCCTATTCGCCAGAGGCAACCGGGAAAATTGAACGGGTTAACCGCGTAGTCGACAGTTTTCTGGCCGAAGTCAAACTGGAAAATCCGCAGACCTTGGCGAGACTTAACGAATTATTCTGGATCTGGCTGGATGAATGTTATCAGAACAAGGCGCATTCCGGACTCAAAGACAACCTCAGTCCGCAGACGACCTACAATAGTGATCCGACACCCTTACGGTTTTTGGATCCGCAAACCATAGCGCTTGCTTTTCAACACTGCGAAGACCGCAAAGTGGATAAAACCGGCTGTATCAGCTTCATGGGTGAAAAATACGAAGCAGGACTCCATTTCGTCGGCTGTACCGTTACCGTCATCTACGACCCGGCCGACATTTCTGTCCTGACCCTGGAGTACGAAGGGCACGTACCATGGCAGGCGACCAAACTGGTGATCGGTGAACGGACCGGTCCTAGACCCAAACTGCCTGAGCGAATGCTGTCCCAGCC
>JAAYLM010000305.1 GCA_012521915.1 Oscillospiraceae bacterium
ACGACATTCCGCATCTATTTCGGCATAGACTTCATCTGTCAGCAGATCTTTTTCCAACATTGCCTGTTTCAAAACCAGAATCGGATCCTGCTGCCGATATTGGTCCAGCTCTTCGCGGGTGCGATACTTTGCCGGGTCGCTCATTGAGTGCCCTTTATAACGATAGGTTTTAATTTCCAGAAATACCGGCTGCCCCTTGCGCGCCTGTGCAGCAGCTTCAATAACGGCATCAAACACCTCGATTACATCCATACCGTTGATCTGTTTGCTGGGAATATCATAGGCACAGCTTGTTTGAGACAGGTCATCAACTGCAGAAACCCGGCGGTAGTCGGTACCCATGCCGTACTGATTATTTTCACAGATAAAAACAATCGGCAGATTCCAAATAGCGGCCAGGTTCATGCTTTCGTGCACAGCACCCTGATGAATGGCTCCGTCACCGAAGTAGCAAAGAATAACACCGTCTTCCTCGTTATACTGAATTTTAAATGCGACACCAGTAGCCAAAGGAACGTGACCGCCGACAATACCATGCCCGCCATACATATGGCGTTCGACATCGAATAAATGCATGGAGCCGCCCTTGCCGCGTGAACAACCGGTAGCTTTACCGTAAAGCTCCGCCATAATAACGTTGGCTTCCATACCGCAGGCCAGGGCATGCCCATGATCACGATAAGCAGTAAGCACGTAGTCCTTACTTAGGTCGAGCGCAGCGATTGAGCCGACGGCAATTGCTTCCTGACCAATATATAAATGACAAAAACCGCCGATTTTCTGCAAACCGTACATCTGGGCTGCTTTTTCCTCAAAGCGGCGTATCAGCAGCATTTCCCGCAAAAGCTTTAAAAGGAATTCCTTTTCAAACTGATCGACGTGAGACGCGTTTCTCATACCTATTCACCTTTCTGGCGGAAATCTACCACTTCTTTAATATTTTTAAGCGGTACAGACCAACCGGCTTCTTCTATCACAGTTTCCAGAATCACGAAATCAGTGTTGTCCGGGTTCTGCTTCCAGAAGACCGTCAGGCGATGGCCGATCGCTTCCATAATTTGAGCTTTTAGTGAAGGATTGTCGACGATATTCATGCCGCCGCGAACATTGATTACCTGGTCTAGAGCCCGGGTCTGGATCAGCCACTCCACTTGGTTATTGGCATCAAGCTGGAGAATTTTGGGAAAATGCGGCGAGGTAACCGCAAAGATAGTATTCGGCCAGCGCGGTAACACCAGCGGTGTCATCCAACGGGCGTGCGGCCTGCCTTGAGCATCAACAGATGCAAGTACGCCTGTTTTAGCGTCATCAAGCAGGGCTTCGATCTTCCTCATCATTTCTTGCTGGGTCATGGACGCTTCTCCTTATTTTTTTCTGAACAGGAAAAAATCATCGGATCCTGTTCTGTTTTCACTAAAACGGACCTTCCATGAATGCAGGTTTGATTGGGGGTAAGATTATTTTGTTTCAGTTTATCATGCCATCAGACTCCGATTTGTGACGAATCCATTAACACCAGCCTATTTGCGCCAAAAAGCAGTGTAATCTTTTTTATCCTCAATATTAAATCTGATAAAATTCTCCAACAA
>JAAYLM010000306.1 GCA_012521915.1 Oscillospiraceae bacterium
CTATAAGGGTAAGTCCACATTCCAGCTCGAAGCTGATTATAATTCGTGATTGCACCACGATCCGCTTGACGAACCGGGAAAACAGATCGCCGTCAAACTGAGTCAGCATGTCCGCCTTGGTGGTAAACTGCAGAAGATCGCCGACTTTTCGGATATGCTGGGATCCATTATCCAAAATGTTGGTCAGCGATTCTTTATAGCGCTTCAGATGCTCAGCTTCCTGTATCAGGTCATTATTGCTCTTCCTGTAAATGGCCGGTCCAAGATAACCTTTGGTCATCAAGCCGACCAGCACCTTTTGCTGCTCTGCATTTTCTTCCAATTTTTGGTCGATATCCTGAACGCTGGCTTGACTATTTTCGCTCTTGACGCTTCGCAAACTGAGCAGCAAAGGCTTGAGGATGACCTGATGCCCGTAAATCAGCTTATTCATCATCGTCACGAACGCATACTCGAAATCAGCGTTCAGGATAAATTTCATTGAGCATTTCTTGACGTCCTTGAGGTGAGTGCTGCAGCACCAGGAAACTTGTCTTTCACCATGAGACTGGATCTGACGTTTAAAAGTGCCACCACATTCTCCGCAAATGATCTTGCTGGAAAACGGGTAGCGGTTCTTGTATTTATCGTTCCGTGGCTCTGCACCGCTCTCTTTGGCTCTTTGGGCGACAATGCCCTGAGCAGCTTTGAAATCCTCACGGCTGATGATTGCTTCATGATGATCGCGGAAGTGGTACTGGTTTTTGTGCCCATGGTTTCTTTGCCGGGTATAGTGCTCATCTCGAAAGGTTTTTTGAAACAAGGCGTCCCCGATATAGCGTTCGTTGCTGATCATCTCTCGAATTGTAGCAACTGCCCATGGCCTGCCTTTCCGCGTCAGACTGCCGCTCTGGTTCAGATCCTTGGTAATCCTGTAGGCGCTTTTCCCAGCCAGAACCTCAGAGAAGATCCACTTGACGATCTCTGCCTGTTCTTCGTTCACGACTAGCTTGCCGTTAACCGTGTCGTAGCCATAGGGTGCAGAAATGATTTTATAGGTATCGGTCTCGAAGCGACGCTGAATGGACCATTTTGTGTTTTCGGATATGGATGCCGATTCACCTTCAGCCAGACTACTCTGGATTGACAGGAGTAGTTCGCTATCCATCAGGCCGGTGTTGATGTTCTCCTTCTCGAAGACCACATAAACGTGCAGCTTAAGCAGTTTTCGGATGAGTTCTAAACAATCGGCAGTATTTCTGGCAAAGCGGCTGATCGACTTGGTCATGATCATGTCGATTTGCTTGTTCTCACAATCGGCGACCAATCGCTGCAGTTCTGGCCGTTTCTCCATATTGGTTCCGGTAATACCTTCATCAAAATAGAGCCCGGCAAATGTCCATAAAGGGTTCGCGTTGATGGTCTGCTCATAATGTGTCTTCTGCGCTTCAAGACTATCAAGCTGCTCTTTGCTATCCGTCGAAACCCGGCAATAAGCTGCAACATGCAGTTTGGTTTGCTCCAAATGACTATTAAGTTTGCTTTCATCTATTTTCGTAATATTCATTGATTTACCACACCTTTGTCAGTGTCACATATTAACTCTACAAGCCAATTATATCAACCATTATCAGACATTATTCCGGCAAGAGCAGGATTGAATGATTTGCGATTCAGTATCGTGATATTTCGGTATTCATCATCAGAAATCAAATTGCGCTTCAGCATAGATTTCAGAATCTGCTGTGCCAGGGCGTACTCAAATTCGTGCAGCATCTGATCCTGAGTGATCGGAGCTCTTTCAAAACGAAGAGCCGGTTCTTCATCTGCAAAATAGGCCATGCCATTTCCTCCTTCAAGAAATTCTATCTTCACTACCTACTGGAGGTGAAACGGCTTAGTGGTCCGCTAAACGAAAAAAGACCCACAGAACGAAGAGATACTCCGCTCTGTGGGCCGATATCATATACTGTTATTCTTCCGAATTATTATCGTTGGAATTTCCTTGGACTTTCAGCTGTTC
>JAAYLM010000307.1 GCA_012521915.1 Oscillospiraceae bacterium
CTGCGGAAGAGACCTGGCAGGCACCGCCGGTCCGACTGGTCTGTGGCATGTTTGACAGCTGGCAGGATTTTCGTGTTTATGCGACAGGCCTGCCCCATCTGGCAAAGCCAGAGATAACAGGAACGCTGGCTCTCACAGTCAACCGGGGCAATCCTGTGCTGCAGCCTGTAGGACATGAGCCGGTGGAGCCGCTGCTTCTGCGTATCGATGAACACAAAAAGATAAATCGTCAGGTTCAAATCTCCGCAACCTTTGGCCAATCCGGAAAACCCGTTGTCTTCCAGCAGGAAATCGCTTCGGGCGGTCTGGACCTGCCTTTGTCCAAACCTGACGAAACCCTATCTTCGCTCGAGATGACCTTTGATATGCCAGATCAAAGCTTCTCGGTCAGGCGGCAGCTGTTCGTGCCGTCGCTTGTCCCTGTTAAACTGAACTCGGGCTGGCGAGACAACCGTCCTATTCTGAGTGCCGACAATGGGCCATTTTCTATTGCGCTGTCGCCGGATTTTTCGCATGCGCTGATGTCCCTGTGCGTCGACGGGCATGAGTGGCTTGACACGACCTTCCCCCAGCCTGAGCCCCGATCATGGTTCAACAGCTGGCCGGGCGGATTGTCAGCCAAACCCTGGGGATTGCAGCATGCGACCATCCATGCAGCCGAAAGAAATGGTGCTTATGCCCAGCTCAGCGATCAACACGGAAATCACTGGTCCGGATTGAGCAGTACTTACAGGATCGAAGACCATCCCAAGTTCGGCGGTCTGACTGTGACGGTTTACTGGGTGATGTTGCCGGGTATTCCGCTGCTGGCACAGGTGGTTCATGTACAAAACAGAACCGGCAGGATTTTGCAGAATGAAGAAATGGGCTGCGAACTGTTTTTCCGGCCACAGCGTGATCTTCAGCAATGCTGGTTTGAAGCCAGAGACACTGCTGGAACGCTGCGCCGCTACCGCGGCGGTCAGACCGAACATGACCTGACCGTTCAACAGTCTGTTCTACTGGGGGCAGATGGCATCCAGCAACGGCTGCAGGTGATTACCCGGGATAACCCGGATGGTCAATCCCCCATGGCCAATAATGCTTTGATTGCCTGGATGAAGGGGTTGCGGGTGACCGTTGCCGATCAGGCGTCAGGCTGGACTGAGCCGGTTTTCTTCCTGGCTTCCACAGCAGGCGTACCGCTGGACAGCCTGGGTGACCTGCTGGCGCTGGAATTGCGCGAGCGGGAGGCGCAGCATGCAGATCATTGACACGCACATCCATTTTTCAAATATCCACAGCTTCGCGGATACAGCAAGCCAGATCTCGCAGGTTGACTACAACCTGGAAGGACTCCGGAAAGGACAGGCAGAACAGGGCATCGCAGCCGCCATCGCCATGGGTCTGACAGAAACAGAACCCGGCAGTTTTCCTGATGATCAGGCTGCCACACCGATGATTCTGGATCTGGACAGAAGGCTGCCGGACAACCTTTATTGCTGCCCCGGAATCAACCCCTATGACCTCAGCAGGCGACCTGCCGCCTTGGCTGAGCTGGCGCTGGTCCTGGAACAGGCGCGCACAGTTGGCATCAAGCTCTACGCAGGATATTATCCCTTTCCAATCAGTGATCCTGTTTTCGATCCGGTCTACCGTCTGGCAGCCGAGATGGAACTCCCGGTTGTGGTTCATGGCGGCGTCACTTATTCGCCTAAAGGCTTGCTGCGATACGCACATCCCCTTTCTTTTGAGGAAACCATAGCCGCCCATCCGGAACTGACTTTTGTCATTGCGCATATGGGTGAGCCCTGGGGCATGGACACGGCAGCCCTGATGTCAAAACACCCGCATGTGCACGCTGACCTGTCTGGTCTGCTGGTGACGGACGCCGCGACCATCCGGCGCAAAGCCACGCAGCTGGAAGAACGCATCCGTTTGCGCCAGCCACTGCTCTTTGAAGAACGTCCGGATCGCTGGCTGTTCGGTTCCGACTGGCCGCTGGCCCCCCTGGGCGCTTACCTGGCATTTATCAAAGAGCTTGTCCCGGAGGACTGGCACCAGATGGTCTTCAGAACCAACGCGCTGCGTGTTTTCAGCCGGTTGAATCGGTTCATGCCACAGAGGTAGGTTAAGAAGCTGTCAAGCCTTGGTATCTAGTGATGTTGTTTCCTGTTTTCGTTTTTCATGCCCCTTCCTGACAAGCAGACTGTCAGGCCTACAGGCTAAAGCTGCTGTCAGTAGGCGGCAGCCGCTCCGTCAGCCCGTGGCTCAGTCCCGGCGACCAGGACATCTGCCCCGTGGCGCCAGATGATCTGACCACGGCCAAAACCACTGCCTTTCGGTTGGATCGTCACCTGGTGGCCTTTGGCGAGCAGCCCCTTGATCAGGTGTTCGGGCGTATCGGCTTCGATAGCAACATTTTTCGCAAAATCCCAGCGCCAGCGCGGTGCGTCCAAAGCCGCCTGAGGATTCATCCCGAAGTCCAGGGTATTCATCAGGACCTGGAGATGCCCCTGTGGCTGCATAAATCCGCCCATGACGCCGAAAGGACCGACCGGCTGGCCATCCCGGGTGAGGAAACCGGGGATGATCGTATGATACGGACGTTTGCCAGGACGCACCACATTGTCATGACTGCGGTCAAGAGAAGCGCAGGCACCCCGGTTCTGCAGCGCGATGCCGCTGTCGGGTACAACAAGAAACGAACCAAATGGTTTGTAATGGCTTTGAATGTATGAGACCATGTTCCCGTGGCTGTCTGCTGTCGCCAGGTAAACGGTATCGCTGCCAGACGGGTTCCCGGCCTGGGGTTCTGCAGCTGAATCTGTGATCTGTTTCCTGCGTTCATCCAGGTAAGAGGTAGACAGTAAATCGCTAATCTGCACTGACATGCAGTCGGGATCGGCTATGTAACGCTGGCCGTCGGCAAAGGCCAGCTTCATCGCTTCAATCTGCCGGTGCAGTGTTTCAACACAGTCCCTTTCCGGAAATTCGAAACCATTGAGAAGGCCCAGAGCAATGAGGGCGACGAGACCTTGTCCGTTTGGCGGTAGTTCCCAGACATCGAAGCCGCGGTAAGCCACTTTGATCGGATCGATCCAGCTGGGCTGAAAGGCAGCGAGATCATGCAGCCTGATGTCACCACCGTTTTCACGGGAGAAGCGATCGATTTTCTCAGCCAGCTCTCCCTGATAAAATGCCTTGGCTTTTGTTTCGGCAATCTGCCGCAACGATTTTGCCATGGCTTCCGAACGCCAGATTTCACCAGCCAGTGGTGCCCTGCCCAGGGGGGCGAAAGTCTTGAACCAGGACTCATACTGGGCTTCATGCAAGGTCGTTTTTGCTGACTGGTAGTGCTTTTGCCACTCATTGGCAATGAACGCAGGCACAGGATAGCCTTCGGCAGCATAGGTGATGGCCGGTTTCAGAACCTCGCTGAGTGAACAGTTGCCGAACCGCTCGACAAGTGCTTGCCAGGCAGCAGGCGCGCCAGGCACCGTAACGGGAAGCCAACCAGCTGACGGCATAGTCTGGTGTCCGGCTGCCAGGATTTTATCCAGGCTGATCGACTGGGGAAAAGCACCGCTCGCATTGAGACCATAGAGTTTGCCACGGGTCCAGACGATGGCGAAAGCATCGCTGCCGATGCTGTTGGAATTTGGCTCCAGAACCGTCAAGGCAGCAGCTGTTGCTACCGCTGCATCGATGGCGTTGCCGCCGTTTTTCATGACAGACAAACCAGCCTGTGCTGCCAGATGCTGGCCGGTTGCCACGATGCCGTTTTGCGCGAAGGTGACCGCGCGCCTGGACGCATAGGGATAGGTCAATGAATCAAACTGCATAGGACGATCCTCCTGTTTATTAAATGGCATGCCCTGTATAAGGCTTGAGTTTAAGATTTACCGGCGTTTTATCCTGTTGCGCCGGCTATTGCTCCTCGGAGCAAGCTCCTTGTTGACCAGACAGCAGCCCCTGAACAGCAAACCGTTGCGCAGGATGGGAAAGCTGTGTTCCTTATTATATAATAAAAAACAACCGTTCATGATTCTTGTCTATATTGGGATAAAATAGAAATGGGGCAGCAAAAGATGGTTTGGGTCGTTATTGGCTGGGCGCTGTCTGGGCGCCAACGAATTATATGATCACATGCGGCCTTCGGCGGTATGGCTACCATGAAATAGCACGTGATATCGCCATTCGTCATCTCCAGGCTATGTGCCAGGTTTGGGAAAACCCGGCCTATGGCAGTATTTGGGAATGCTATGCCCCGGACGTGATGGCACCTGCCATCAATGACGAAGGTGAGACCGTCCGCTCTGATTTTGTCGGCTGGAGTGGGCTGGGGCCTGTCAGCATGCTGATCGAAAGCATACTGGTTTTTCATATGGATGCCGCGACCAATACGATTCATTGGCGTATCGCCCATCATGCGGCACACGGCATACGCCGCCTGGCCTTCAACGGTCGAATCGTTGATCTCATTGCATCAGAACCAGACGGTGCTGGAAAACGAAAGATCACCATCAACCTGTCGGATTCGCTTAATCTGATGATCAGCCTGGCAGGAAGATCAGCAGATACAGGGAGACAGCTAACGCTTCCGGCTGGATGTTCTGACCCTCTAATGGAAGGATACCACATCATGGACCGCCAGTCGCAGAGAGTCTGACCCTGATACATTAATAAGCGCAGATACTTGACATGTAAGGATATTCATTTTCATTTAGACGACGTTTTGGGCGAAAAGGAGGTTTGTATGAAACAGGATGCTTTTGATTACCGCGTTTTATGGACATGGGACTATTGTACCTTTTGGGATGATTCTAATTTCATCAGGGGTTTTGGCGCAACTGGCGAAAATAAAAGAAGAAGAAGTTTTCTTGATGACTATAAACGAATGGTAGATTTTTGTGCTGTTCATGGCATAAACGGTATTGTCATATGGGGTGCTTTGCGAGCCCATAACGATGGCGAACAGCAGCTTAAGGATCTTGTTCGCTACGGAAGGATGAAAGGTGTCCGTATTTTGCCTGGGGTTGGTTTATTCAGCTACGGGGGTGTTTATTATGATGCCCGGAAAAACAATATTGGCATGACCGCACCGCCTGAATATCATCCATATTCACTTCATTCATGGTTGAAAGAGCATCCGGAGTTATCTGCGATTGCCGCTGATAAAAAACCCTATGCAACTGGATTTCTCAGTGACCTTGCTTGTCCTTCACGTATTGAAAATATTGAGTGGTTTAAACGCGCGTTAGCCTGGCTGTTTCAAGAAATCGATGTTGATGGTGTTCAAATGGAGGTTGGTGACTATGCCGTTTGCCATTGCGATTTATGTGAAAAGAAACGTAAAGGACATGAGAACTCGGTATTTTGTATTGAGGACATGATTGAACCCTATACGATTGCATGTGATGTCATTAAAAGTATAAAACCGGATGCCTGGGCCATATGCGAGACTTACAGCAGCTTTGCTTCACCTCATCAAGACAATAAGCGCGAAGGATTTGGAGCGGCTATTGACGAAAAGCAAAAAAGCCTATTGCGTGCATTGCCCCAAGAGACTATTGTGCAATGGGTTATGGATCGGGCAGTTGGCTTAGCACCCCTCCAAAAATGGGACGAATACTCATCGACACCATTTAAAAACAACATATCTCGAATCCATGCAGGCTCTCAACATACTTTACACGGCCCTGATGAATGGGCGATTCATTCGATTGGTGATATGGTGCAAAAATCACGTCAAAGCGCGATTAACGGAATAAGTATTTTTGGCGAAGAATCCCCGGCATCTCCACCGAGTGAGGCGAATTATTTGATTTTTTCTGAATTCAGCGGCTACGGGAATCCAAATCCGAATTGCAGCATGAATACATTTTATGCGCAAACACTAGACCCGCTGTATGGTGGCAGCGGAATGTCTCGTGAATGGGAAAGAATCTACATTTCCGGACATATAGCAAGACTCAACAAACAATTGCAGACAAAGACTGCAAAAGATCCACGACATTTTCATCCACTGCATCTTGCCATAGATCAACCGGATCTCGTCGATATCGTTTGTTCGATGAGTTCGCAAGAGAGACAAAAATATACATTGAAGCTCATTGCAGAAACACATGACATCTCATCAAAGTTATCAGGAGAATCATGCAGGCGTTGGAGCTGGCTGGAAAATTGGCTATGGCGGGCAGAGTATCTGCATAGGACAATAATTACCTGAGGCTTATGTGGTGTCACGTGGCGCTGCAGTGACATTGTTTTCACTGTGCTGGCTGACTTGTTTGTGTCTGTAGCAAATAGACGGCTCCCGAAGTCTGCTAACTGAGTGAGGCTCATCCCAGATAAAAAACAACAACTGCCTGGCACAAATGAGTTACCGTTGTAAATGGCATGAGTGGCGATACATCGCTCATTCAGGCGGCTGGGCCGTAAAATAGTGCTCGGTGGCGTAAAGGAAATGCGTCATGAGAAAATCCTTGGCGTCGCGGGCGATAGCCGTTTTGGCACAGACGATATCAAAGCCATGAAAGCAGCCGTCGAACACACGCAAGCGAACATCGTTGCCGGTTGCACTTAGTCGTTCGAAGTAGTCTATCACCTCATCACGAAACGGTTCAATGCTGCCGACATAAGAACAGGCAGGGGGCAGGCCAGTCAGATCCCGGCATCTGGCCGGTGCGGCATAAATGGGGACCTGATCCGTTTGGAACAAAGGTCCCAGATAGAGCCGCCAACTGGTCGCGTTTGATTTTGAGTTCCAGAGGGGCCCGTCATTATCCGTTGCGGAGAGTGTGTTCATCCGGTCATCCAGCATGGGATACAAAGGCATCTGGAAGGCGATCGCCACTTCTTTTTGATCCTGCGCAAGCAAGGTCAGCGCAACCGCCAGACCACCACCGGCGCTGTCGCCGCCGACCATGAGCTGGTCGGTACGCACCCCGTATGCCGGCCCGTGCTTCTTCAGCCAAAGCAAGGCGGCATAGCTGTCTTCCAGGGCGGCCGGGTAAGGCGCGTCAATGGAAAGCCGGTAGTCGGGGGCGACCACCACGCAGTTGCTGGCATGGACAAAACGCTGAATGAACAGTTCATCTTGCTCCGGTGTCCCCAGTGCGTAACCGCCGCCATGCAACCACAGCAGTCCGGGTACATCCTCCTTGGGTTGCAGGGGTGAATAGATGCAGAGCCGAAGCTGGCTGTTATCCTGGCGGGTGATGATTATTTGTTCGTACGCTAACGGGCTGCGGCATTTGCCTTTCAGCTTTTCATTGGCCACTTTCGCCAGGCGGTATTTCCGTTCTGTGAAGCTGGGCCAGAAGAAGCGGATCAGGGCTGCGGCTCTGCGCAGTTCAGGATGGATCATGGTTGAATCGATATGCATCGCTAATCTCCATCTACAATCGCCTATGTTACTTAGGTGCCTTCTGTGGTGATTGGAACACCACGGTTTTTTCCAAAAAGGATGATGGCGCCGTTGATCAGCAGATAGAGCGAGACAGCAGCCGATCCGACGATATCCATATAATAGGCGAGTAGAGAGCCGGGCGCAATCGCGACCATGGCAAGCGCGCAGGTGACGCAAGCATCGACCCAGGCCTTGGCCTGGTACAAGCGGCATTGAATGGCGAGGATCGGGTTGGGGGTTGCCTTGTTCAACCAGCGGTACCGGTACCAGAACCATGTATTGGCCACAACCCCCAAGACAGCAATGACGAGGCCTGGTATGACATTGCCTTTTTCTGCTGCCGGATGCCGAAACGCCACATAGAGCATCGCGATACCGCTCAAGCCCATGGCGGCGCCGACGCAAAAGTTGGCCATGCGTTCGAGGTGTCGTCTGCGATCGGCATCGTCCTGGCCTCCCTTGTGCGTGACTCGATAAACGGCCCAGGACACGATAATCGCGGCAAGCTCCGCCGTCCGGCGAATGAAGTCCGCCAGCTGGGTCGATGACTTGCCCAGAAACAACCCGATTCCGACAACAACAGGCCCCGGTGAACTGAGCAGGACGGATGCAAGGAGCGTGCGTTCCCCCGCTTTTTTCGTCATAGCGGTGCACCCCATAGATACAGCAACGGCAAAAGCACAGCCGCGGCGGCAAACGGGCAGGTGACTGTATCCATGCCTTGGCGTGTATAGAGCTCGACGACGGTACTGGCAGCCGCGGTCGCGGCTGCTATGGCTAGGCCGGTATACCAAGCCACATTTGCGTTGATCAGCACGACGATGAGAACCGCGATGAAAGATACGATAAACATGGCCAGTGTGCCTTCGATACTTTTTCGTCCCTCGATCAACTTGCCTTCAAGAAAACGCTTGCCGTATTTTTTTCCGACCAATGCGGCTGCCGCATCGCCGAATCCCCAGGCGCAAACGCACGCCAGCACAAGCCATCTTTGACCCAGCCAGCCCCAGCATATGCTGTTCAGCACCGCGAACATGCCGAACACCAAGACCAGGCTGCGTTTGATTTCGCCGCTTTTTCGCTCAGTTAGCAGCTCGGAATAGCCGTCCGCCTTCTCTACCAGCGACAGCAGGGGGAAAACGACTGCGACAAATACGAGAGCTGCCAGTGAAGAGATCCACCAGGTCTGGAAGGCATCAACCCAGACAAACAAAGAGCACAGCAAAATGATGTGCAGGAGCTTGCGAAAAACTTCCGTGGGGATGCGTATCAGACGGCGCAGCAGCAAGCTGGCTGCCGCGCACAGGATGAAATAACCGCTGATGATCCCCAAACCCCTGAATAATTCGATCATCTGCCTGCAACCCGCGCGTTTACGTTCTCGTGCACCTGATCCAGCAACGTAACCAGATGCTGCAAATCCGATTCACCAATGCCGCCCAGGGCGACCTCATAGACCGTTTTGTAGGCTTGTCCGATCCGATTTTCTGCCGTTTTTGTCATGTCGGTCACGGTGACCCGATAGGTGCGCGCGTCATCTGCCAGACGCTCGCGATGAACAAAGCCCTTTCGCTCGAGCGTGTGAACGGTCCTGGAGACAGCGGCTTTACCGATATCGAGCCGCTCGGCCAGCTTTTCCTGTGAAAGTTCGCCGTTTGTTGAAAGCAGGTGAAATAGGATATCGCCTTCTGCTCCCGTCAGATTCAGCGTCGCCAGTTCAGTGTTGACGATCTGCCGGGCTGAGCGCAAAACAGCCTTCATGGTGATCCAAAAATCCCTGATATCGTATCTCATTATTCCTCCGTCAGACTTATCTTTTGGCATGCAACCAGTATCATAACGCAATATAGTTGACTAATCAACTATATTTTTGATTATAATAAGACAGAATTAATATTTGGGATTGTTATTTGAACAATATTAAATATAATGAAATGGATTGCGTTGTTATACAGAATCATCCACAACTGAAAGGACGTGTAAACAATGTATCAGATCATGAAAGCCACAAAAACGAAAAAATCAGTTCTTCCTCAAGTAAACGCATTTGGTATTCAACTCCACGAAAAGGCTGTTTTCCGACCGGATCTTCCGTATGCCTGGTTTACACATGATCAAACCAACGGAAATATCTTAAGCATGGGAATCGGAACGGGCTCTGATATGCCGCAATCCGGGGCAGGTGTTTTGTCTGTCTTTGACCGTCAAACAAAAACTTGGCCTATACGGCAAGAATGCGAACCAAAAGGAATGAAAATCAGTGCTGGATCATTTTCTCCATTTCTGTGCACACAAAAAGGAACATTGATTTTTGTTTTTAGCAATAAGGGTGAGTCATCGGCGTTTCTTTGGGATAGCGAAGCACACGATATGCCCGGTGCTTCTACGCCGACATATGTAACGCGTAGTTTGGACGGTGGACAAACATGGAGCAAACCGCACAAGTTGCATGACGAATGGACGGGTGCCAACAGAGCCATACTTCAGACAAAAACAGGAGCGGTTGTCTTTACCAGTATGAAAATGCTGCATCATCCTGGTCGACATTCAGTCTTGACTTACCGGTCTGAAGATGAAGGGGCGAGCTGGGTTCCCAGCCCAACCATTGATTTGGGTGGCATTGGCCATCATGGCGGGGTCACAGAGGCAGCCATGATCGAACTGAACGATGGGCGTATCCTGCAATATTTACGAACCAACTGGTGGCAGTTCTGGAAAGCGGTATCGGTCGATGATGGGAAAGTTTTCCATCCCTACGGACCGTCAGGTATTGACGCAAGCAGTGCACCCGGCTATCTTTTGCGTCTGAAAAGTGGACGAATCGCATTGATATGGAATCGCTTTTCCCCTGAAGGCACGCAACAAGTGACCCTCAAAGGTGGCGATGGCAACTGGAGTGAAACACCGACCAGCAATTTTCGCGCGGAGTTATCCTTAAGCTTTTCGGAAAATGATGGTGATTCATGGTCCGAGCCAATTGTTGTTGCCCGTAATCCGGAAGGACAGATATCTTATCCATGTGCTTTTGAGGCTGCGCCTGGAGAAATATGGATAACAACGCAATGGACAAGATATCAGGGCCAGTCAGGCTGTAATGATGAGGCTGCCTTGCGTTTTTCACTTTTGGAAAAACATTTTGTTTAAGTCATATCACAGCTTCCCCACAACTTTACGGAGCTGTCTCCTGCTGTGCAGGGAGGGGAAGTGGTGTCCTTTATTTGTGTCACGGCATTTTTTAAAAATGCAAAATAAAGTTATACGCAAAATTCGATGCGGTCTTTCCGATACCAGTCAAATTCTCTTTCATGACCGTTCAGCAACCATCTGGATGGGCAAGTTGTATCCATCCAATCAAGCGGTTCTGCCTGGTTGTTGCCGCATGATGCCATTGCAAAGGCGTGCTTGATTGCTTCTTTTTGCACATTACCGGTCTTTGGTGTTGCTGAAACAAAAAGTGGCGTTCCGCTCAATGAAAGCAAATCCATCCATTGTTTGTTATATGCCCAAGGCACATCATTTGTTATGCCGACACAATCTGCGTCTATTGCATAAAACGCATTGTGTTTTGGTAATGAAAACGCAAGCGTGTTAATACCCATTTTACGCGTGCGCTCCCATTGACGGCCACTTGTATCATCACCTGTACGCTGTATGTCAAAAATTCCAGCAGCTAAATGGCTAATCGTATTACATCCGACAATCAGGCAATTTTCTGCTGCACATCGGATGACTTTATATAAATCGGTTATGATTTCGGCAGTCGTTTTCCCGGAGTCGTAAAACTGCCAGCCAGTATTTGTAAGATCACCATACATATCAAAACCCCACCTGCCGAGCAGGTCATAAGTGGTGAAATCATGTTTGATCAGTTCATAACCCCAATCAACAAATCTTTCAAAATAGGTGCGTACTAAATCCATGGCTTCGGGTATACTGGGGTCTAGTGAGCGTGGTGGATCTTGCGTATTAAAACGCCGGCTGGGTAGTAATAATTTTTCATCAGTGTTATGGGGCACGCTAAGCGCCCGTATCCTGAGACCTGGTCGTACGCCTTCGTTGTTCAATTGCCCGGCAAGCTGGTTCATATCTGGAAAATGATTATTCCCCTGTAGCCATAAATGCTTTTCAGTGGTATCCAATGGAAGTTCCCAACAAGAGTCTATAACCATAAAAGGTCGAACCTTGCCTGCAGGAGCCAATTGAGATATGAACTTTGAATCATCTAAAATTTCGTTATGACTACTCTTTCCGTAAGCATAGTACCAGTTGTTGCCGCCAAAGATCCGATCTTGGATTGAGTATGGTTTCGGAGACATCAATTTGCAAAACGCCTTTGCGGCTTGAAATGGACTTTCATTATCCAAGCCTGTACGTGCAACCACGGTCGCAGCCAGAATTTCCCTTCCATTTAGCAAAACACCCATGCCACCACAACGAACATCTAAACAAAGCGTTATAGCATGAGCATTGACTTGCCAAAAACACATTGCTTTGGGTTCGGTCATGACACCATAACCATGTGTTCGTTGCCCATCATGCAATAAAAAATACCACGGCATCACTCGTTCCGGAACGATACCGCGCCATTCAAAATCACCATATCCTCTCTCCCAGTGATCGCCCAATAAACGCATCCCTTTTATATCACTTAAACGCCAAATCAAAGCGATCCGACATACTGGTGTTTTTTCTGCTGTTAAATGAATCTTCAGACGCTGGCATTCTGGCTTTGTTATGATCTGCACATCTTTTCTGGACCATGAAAATCCAGTGCCCGTCATGTTCGTCCAATCATCAGCATCCTGCAGTAAAACCTTATCAGGTAAATCAATGACCTTTGGTAAAACAAGTTGGTGAACCATATGCTTTTATCGAGCAGACAACTCGATCCTCCCTTCAATGCATCAAGTCTTTTGCATGTGAAATGGATCTTTTACAAACATTCTAGCACATTGACAAGAACATTCAGATCTGAAGTTGCTGAACACAACGAGCACAATATCGTTGCGGTCTGTCATGACTAATGTGTTAAGATGAAGAAAAGTGCGTTTTATGCTGGTTTAAGTTGTGAAGAACAAACGGTCTGTCAGGCAGTACCTCGAACATATATAACGGTATCATGAGATCAATGCATGTTGATTTGATGGTCGTATCATTTGGCAGGATGCTTAAAGCGAGGTGTAAAAGATGAAGATAGGCATCATTCAACCCCCTTATCCTGATCATGACATGCCTCCGGAAAAGGTGGTTTCGTTTATCCTGGAGGCGATTGACCGGTTGGCAACACCATTGGACCTTATCCTGCTGCCTGAGTATGCCAACTGCCCTGGACGATCCGATTATGACGAGCTGGTTGCCTTTGTTGCCAGGGTCTCGGATGGATTTATCAGCAAGATAAAGACTTTGGCCAGGAAAAAACAGACCAATATTGCCGTCAATGCCCTATTAGCGCAATCTGCCGGGTTCGGGCAGCTTGCTGAGTTCAGAAACACAACGTTGCTGATTGGGCGGGACGGATACGAAATCACGCGGTATGAGAAAACCCATTTGTCGGCAACTGAAAAAGCATGGGGCGTCAAACCAGGGAATCAACCGGTGTGTTGCCGGCTGGAGGGCTCCAAGGTAGCGTTCGCAACGTGCTTTGAGATCTATTTCGCCGAGTATTTCGAACGGCTTGCTGCCATGAAGCCTGATATTTTGTTGTTTCCTTCGTACCAGCGTTCAGAAGACTCAGAGATTATCCGTCTGCAAACCCGAATGCGCGCGTTGGATATTGAGGCCTTTATCCTGCGAGCATCGTACAGGATGGGCCCGGATGCCACTACAGGCGGTTGTTCCATGGTGGTCGATCCGATGGGATCGGTGCTGCTGGATGCCGGGCAGGCATGCGGACTTTTTATCTGCGACATTTCACCTGATTTGAAAAGAATCAGGCCGGCTGCCCATGGTCTGCCGGAGGATACATCCCGGAGCATCGTTGAAAAAAACCGGCGCCCCGAATTATACCGGCCAACAGTCTCAGCGCTCTGTGCGCAAAATATCGGTGACTACCCCCGCGTGATTGCCCATCGGGGCTGGAGCGGCAGCTGTCCCGAAAACACGCTTCCGGCCTTTGGCGCGGCGCTGGCTCTCGGCGTGCGGGAGATCGAGCTTGACGTGTGGGGGTCGCGTGACCGTGAGTTGGTCGTTTGCCATGATCCGTCGATTGACCGCACATCCGACCGGCAAGGCTTTATTCAAGATCTGACTTGGTCGGAGATTAAGGCAGCGGACGCCGGGAGATGGTTCCATGACGACTGGTCCGGTGTGGCGTTTTGCCGTCTCGATGACATTCTGAGCAGATTTGCCGGCCAGACGATCATGAATATTCATATTAAAGCTGCCGGTGACGACGGCTGGGTCATTGAACGGGTCCGGGATCTGGTCGAGGCGGCCGGCATTAAGGAACAAGTCTATCTTGCAGGCGAGGCTGACGTCTTGGCATGGGCGATCAAACTGGCTCCGGAC
>JAAYLM010000308.1 GCA_012521915.1 Oscillospiraceae bacterium
CAGCAGTTGGAAGCCACTTCCATCGCCAAGGCTGCACTTGATCTGCTGCAGGCAGATTCCTAAAAATTGTCGCGACAAGTAAGACGCAGCAACTTCTTTTCGTGGCAAGAATGTGCATATGTCAGCCGTTTGAGCTATAATCATGCGTAAACAGACCAAACCGTACACAAGACAAAGCGAGCCGGCCGCTGGATGATCAACAGGACAGGTAAACAGGAGGCAGCATGCGCATCGGGCTTTATGCCAATCCGGACAAGGATTCAGATTATCACATAACCCGCAAGGTCGCGGCTCTGATCAAAGAACATGGCGCAACTGCCGTGATCGGAGAAAATCATGATGCGACGGATATCCTGGAAGCTGTACCGGATGGCAGGATCGGTTCATACCACGACTGCGACTGCATCATCAGCCTGGGCGGTGATGGAACGTTCCTTTCAGCGGCGCATCTGCCTTGTTGTGGTGAGCTTCCTCTGATCGGTATCAATCTGGGCAGTGTGGGCTTCCTTCCGGAAATCCTTCCGGATGAGCTGCCAACTGCAATCGGCCAGCAGGTGCAAGCCTGCTGGACGATGGAAGAGCGCATAATGCATGCGGTTTCCTACGATGAGCCAGCCGGCCGTCTCTTGGAAACAGGAAACGCTCTCAATGACGCGGTTGTGTCACGCGGCGGGCATTCACGGATTGTCAATCTGGAACTGACGATCGACACGGAACTGGTTGACCGCATACCGGGTGACGGGCTGATTATCTCAACACCCACAGGTTCGACAGCCTATTCCTTATCATCGGGTGGACCGATCATCCACCCGGAACTGGCCCTTATGCTGATTACACCAATCTGTCCCCACACACTGCACAACCGCAGCTACATCGCATCACCAGGCAGCCGCGTCATCGTCAGGATCTGCGACTATCCCTATCAGGCGGTGCTGGCGATTGACGGACGGCGCGAGATCGCACTTGCCAGTGACAGCCTCATCGTCATTGAGCGTTCGCCCAGAATTCTCAGGATGATCCGCCTGGGTGCAGATCATTTGTATGCCACATGACCGCAAAGAATCCATGCCAGGGGGAGGGCCTACTATGTAACCGTCGAAAGGGGAGCGACAGGCGCGCCTGCTCAGCATCATCAGGGAGAAGGTGATCTCCACTCAGGATGAACTGGCAGCCAACCTGCAGGCTGGAGGCATGGATGTGACACAGGCAACCATTTCCAGGGACATTAAGGAACTGGGGATCATCAAAGTCACCACCGCGACAGGAACCCAGAAATATGTGCCGATGGAACGCAGCGGTGAGGTGGCATCCGGACGGCTGATGAAAGTCTTTGCTGAGGCTGTCACCCAAATCGATGTCGCTATGAATCTGGTGATTATTAAAACATTGCCCGGTATGGCCCAGGCTGGAGCATCCGCTCTTGATTCGATGCGTCTGCCGGAATTGGCCGGCTGCATTGCCGGTGACGACACAATCTTCGCCGCCTGTCGCACTGTGGAACAGGCGGAACGGCTGGGCCGCATGCTCAGCCAGATCGCCCTGCAGCAGAACGATCGGCTGTCATCGGGGCAGACCTGAGCACACAAGGGCGATCAGACATGGTCTGTTAACCAGACGGAGCCGGACTGACAGGAGAGCTCTATGCTGACCCATATTGAAATACGGGACTTTGCCCTGATCGAAAAAATCGTTATGGAACCTGGCAAAGGTCTTCTGGTTCTCACAGGTGAGACAGGAGCCGGCAAATCCATCCTGATCGATGCCATCGGAGCGTTGACCGGCGGCCGTGTTCTGCGTGACATGGTGCGCCACGGCCAGGACCAGGCGTCTGTCACAGCTGTCTTTCAGGTGGATCCAGCACTGATACCGCCGGATCTGAACGACAGCCTTGGCCTGGTTGACCCGAACGAGCCAGACAGATCTGAAAATATGTTGGAAATTATCCTTTCCAGGGAGATTGCTGCCGGCGGCAAATCAGTCTGCCGCATCAACGGGCGGATCACAACGCAGGCCAACCTGCGTGCCCTGGCCGCCTGCCTGATCGACATTCACGGCCAGCATGACCAGCAGTCCATCTTTCGGGTCGACAGCCACCTGGCCCTGCTGGACCGCTACGGAGGTCTGGCTGTCGCCGAAGCCAGGGACATTTATCAGCAGGTGTTGCGTCGCTATCAAACCTGTGTCAAAGAAATGAAGCGGCTGGGCAGTGATCCTGGAGAACGCGCACGCCAGATCGACCTGCTGGCCTACCAGGTTAATGAGATCAGAACAGCGGCACTGAAACAGAATGAAGATGAACGTCTGGCTGCCCGGCAGAAAGTGCTGGCTCATGCTGAAACGATTCAGGAACAGCTTCAGAACGCCTATGACCAGCTGACCGGAGATCAGTCCGAATCCGTTTTAACAGGCATCGGTGAGGTCCTCGTCAGCCTCAAGGAAGTGCATCGACATACAGATGAATTGCTGGATGTCGATGAAGCGGTCCGAAACGCGCAGGATATCTTACAGACAGCCGCTTCCGATCTTCGTGCCGCCGCCGAGCAATTTGAGGCCGATCCTGCCATGCGGGCCCGGATTGAGGAAAGGCTTGACCTGATTTACCGTCTGAAACGGAAATACGGCGGGAGTCTTGCAGCAATCGAACAGTATCACATGAAAGCTCAAGCCAGACTGGATGAGCTGAACGGCGGTGAAGCGCGTTATGCCCAGCTTGCGGAAGAGCAGGCAAAGCTGGAGAAAGCCTTACTGGAAAAAGCGGGGATCCTCAGCGAAAAAAGGCACGAAGCGGCCACTTCGCTCGAAAAGGAAATTGCCCGTGAACTGGCCGATCTCGGCATGAAATCCGTACGCTTTTCTGTCCTCTTTGAGAAAGTTGACCTTCACGCGCCGGCTTATCCTGAACAGGGACTGGATGACATTGAGTTTCTGCTTTCCGCCAATCCTGGTGAACCAATGCGGCCATTGGCTAGAATCGCTTCCGGCGGTGAGGCTTCACGCATCATGCTGGCCATCAAATCCATCCTGGCCCATGTAGACCAGATTCCTGTTCTTATTTTTGATGAAATCGATACGGGTGTCAGCGGCCAGACTGCAGCACGGGTCGGTGAGAAGATGAGGCAGCTAGCAGGTGAACGCCAAGTCTTCTGCATCACGCATATGGCACAGATTGCTGCGATGGCGGATGAGCACATGCTCATCGAAAAGCAGGTGGCGGACGGTCGGACACGCACAGCGCTGCGCCGACTCACAGAACAGGAGCAGGAACAAGAGCTGGCCCGCCTGCTGTCCGGCGGTATCGCCGATGAAACAGCGCGTAGCCTGGCCAGTCAAATGCGTTCAAGAGCCAGTCAGCCGGAACGTGGTCAGCACTGAGTTTCCCTGCGGCGGATAAAAGTGAGCAGTCTTTGAAAATCACTTTCCAAGGGAGCGGTAACCGTCTCCTGTTTGCCTGTCACAGGATGATAAAAGACCAGCCGTACAGCATGCAGTGCCTGACGCCCAATCAGCTGATCCAGCACGTCAGGGGCGGCTTTGCTGCCATAAAGGCTGTCGCCCACAATCGGACAGCCGCACGCCTGGCAATGGACGCGGATCTGGTGTGTCCTGCCGGTTAGCAGCTGAAAACCAACCAGGGAAACATCGCTGTATGCGAAATATCGATATTCCTGCCAAAGTGTGCGGGCCTGCAGGCCGTTTTCATGCACTTCACGGAGCATGATACTGCCGGCGGCACGACGCATCGGAGCCTGGACCATTCCCCTGGCGGCCGGTAGACGGCCGTGCAGCAAAGCCAGATAATGCTTGCTTTGCGGACGGCTGCTGATAACATGATGAGCATGGCCGTTCAAAGCCAGCAAGACGAGACCTGAAGTATCGCGGTCCAGCCGGTTGACAGGATGGAGCGGCCGGTCCGAAAGCAGGGCGGTCAAGGCATCCTCATCATGTAGATAGCTGGGATGGGTCACCAGATCAGCCGGTTTGCTGACGACCAGGACCCAGTCATCCTGGTAGCGGACTTTGATGCCCTCTACCGTCCTTAGAGGCGGTGGGCCCGATCCATCCGGCTCATAACGCGCGACCAGCTGGTCGCCTGAGCGAACCAGGTCGATCATACGGTGCGGCTGTCCATTGCAGAGCAGGCTGCCATAAAGACGCACTTTCTTTGTCAGCAACCGGGACATGCCAGTCTGACGGACCAGGACATCCACAGCCCGCTGCCCGTCATCAGCTGGCTGCACCAGATAGCTTAATCTCATTTTATTTCTCCTGACAAGGCCATCAACATAGCTCTCTTATTATATAGGATGTCTGTTTCGTCTGCATATAAGGTCGATAAATTTTACATAATTCAGGCATTGCCTGCAGAGATGAAACATGATATTGTATACTATTGGGAGGTGAGTCAAAATATGGCATCAAAAACAGTGTTGGCTCATGATGAGAAAATCAGGCAATTAGACCAGGTTATTGATCATTATCGCAGCCATGGACGCAAGGCTCTTATGCAGGTATTGCAGGAAGCACAGGGAATTTTCGGCTATCTGCCGCTGGAAGTGCAGCGCACCGTGGCGGCAGGTTTGAACTTGTCTGTAGCGGAGGTCTATGGCGTCGTTACTTTTTATTCATTCTTTTCCCTGAATCCAAAAGGCGCGTTCGAAGTCAGTGTTTGCCTCGGAACCGCCTGTTATGTCAAAGGCGCTCAGGCGATTCTGGAAAAAATCGAAGACGAACTGGGGATTAAGGCAGGTGAATGCACCAAAGACGGGAAATTTTCCATCAACGCGACCCGTTGCATTGGCGCTTGCGGTCTGGCACCGGTTATGATGATCAATGAAGACGTTTACGGACGTCTGACAGCCGATCAGGTTCCAGCGATTCTGGCTAAATACAAGGAGGTCTGAAAAAAATGGATCTATACAGAGCTCATGTACTGGTCTGCTGTGGAACCGGTTGCACCTCATCACAGTCGATCAAAATCATTGAAAACATGGAAAAAGAGCTGGCCAAAAATGGCCTGACCCGGGAAGTCAAGATCGTTAAGACCGGATGCTTCGGCCTCTGCGCGGAAGGTCCGATTATCATGATCTATCCGGAAGGCGTCATGTATTACCGGGTCCAGCCTGATGATGCCACCGAAATCGTTTCCGAACACCTTCTGAAAGGCCGTTATGTGCAGCGCCTGATGACCGTGCAGGCTCCAGTCCCGCTGGACCAGGCAAAAAATGTGGAAGAATCGGATTTCTTCAAGAAACAGATGCGTGTTGCCTTGCACAATTGCGGTTTTATCAACCCGGAATCCATTGATGAGTATATCGCGAATGACGGCTATGAAGCACTGGGAACCATCCTCTGTGAAAAGCGCGAACCTATGTCCATCATTGATGAATTGAAAAAATCTGGTTTGCGCGGCCGTGGCGGCGGTGGTTTTCCCACGGGTATGAAATGGGAATTTGCCGCCAGGCAGAAAAGCGACCAGAAGTATGTTTGCTGCAATGCTGACGAAGGTGACCCCGGAGCCTTTATGGATCGCTCGATCCTCGAAGGTGATCCGCACAGTGTGATTGAAGCCATGGCCATCGCCGGCTATGCCATCGGTGCCTCACAAGGCTACATCTATGTGCGCGCTGAATACCCGATCGCTGTGCAGCGACTCAAACTGGCCATTGATGCTGCCAAGGAATATGGTCTTCTTGGCGAAAACATCTTTGACAGCGGTTTCGATTTTGATATTGAGATCAGACTCGGCGCAGGCGCCTTTGTCTGTGGTGAAGAAACCGCGCTGATGCGCTCAATTGAGGGAAAGCGCGGCAATCCGACGCCCAGGCCGCCATTCCCGGCTGTCAAAGGTCTTTTTGGCAAGCCCACCATCCTCAACAACGTTGAGACCTATGCCAACATCCCCCTGATCTTCCAGAAAGGCGCTGATTGGTTCGCGTCTGTGGGTACTGATAAGAGCAAAGGAACCAAAGTATTTGCTTTGGGCGGTAAAGTCAACAACGTCGGTCTGGTGGAGATCCCCATGGGGACAACCGTGCGCGAAGTCGTTTTTGACATCGGCGGCGGCATTCCGCAGGATAAAGCCTTTAAAGCCGTCCAGACCGGTGGTCCGTCGGGTGGCTGCATACCGGCCAAGCTGCTGGATACACCCATCGACTATGATAACCTGATCGCTGTGGGTTCCATGATGGGTTCGGGCGGCATGATCGTCATGGACGAAGACACCTGCATGGTGGACATCGCCAAATTCTTCCTGGAATTCACGGTTGACGAATCCTGCGGCAAGTGCGCGCCCTGCAGAATTGGTACACGGCGCATGCTGGAGATCCTCAACAAGATCACAGACGGCAACGGCACCATTGAGGATATCGATGCCCTGGAACGTCTGGCAGTGGCCATCAAGGAAGGGTCGCTTTGTGCCCTGGGCCAGACGGCACCCAACCCGGTGCTGTCGACACTGAAGCATTTCCGCGAAGAATATGAAGAACATGTCATAGACAAGAAATGCCGCTGTGGTGTCTGTAAAGGACTGACCCAGTACTTCATCATCGCTGATCTGTGTAAAATGTGCGGCCTGTGCGCAAAACGCTGTCCGGTCGACTGCATCAGCGGCGTCCTGGGCAAAGAACCCTTCGTTATTGATCCGGCCAAATGCATCAAGTGCGGTGCCTGCATGCAGGCCTGCAAATTCAAGGCCGTCGTTAAGCGCTGATGCTGGAAGGAGTGTAAAGATACATGAACAAAGTCAATATAACCATCGATGGTGTTGCGATCAGCGTTCCGTCAAGCTATACCATTCTGGAGGCGGCGCGGGCGGCTGGTGTCAAAGTGCCGACACTGTGTTATCTCAAGAACATCAATGAAGTGGGCGCCTGCCGTGTCTGCCTGGTGGAGGTTGTCGGCGGCCGCAGTCTTGCAGCAGCCTGCGTAACCCCTGTAACTGAAGGCATGGTTGTTAAAACCAGCACCCCGCGTGTGCGGGCGACACGCCGCTCCACCCTGGAAATGATCCTATCCGATCACAATCGCGAGTGCCTCACCTGCATCCGCAACGGTAATTGTGAACTGCAGGATCTAAGTGAAATGTACGGGATCCGTGATATCACCTTCAAAGGTGAGAAGAGCCCGACCCGCTACGATAACCTTTCCGACTCAATCGTGCGTGATTCCAGTAAATGCATTTTGTGCGGCCGCTGTGTCGCGGCCTGCCACAAACAGTCTGTTGATGTGCTATCGTTTATCAACCGTGGCTTCAACACCGGGATCGGCCCGGCCTACGACATCAGTATGGCCGACGCGCCCTGTACTTACTGCGGCCAGTGCATCATCGCCTGTCCTGTCGGTGCCCTGCATGAAAAAGAGGACGACGAGCGGGTATGGGCAGCCATCCTTGATCCGAAAAAACACGTTGTTGTCCAGGTTGCCCCGGCTGTGCGCGCAGCGCTCGGCGAAGCGTTCGGCTACCCTATTGGCACCCGCGTGACCGGCAAAATGTTCGCTGCTCTGCGTCGTATGGGCTTCGACAAAGTCTATGACACCAACTTCGGCGCCGATCTGACCATTATGGAAGAAGGAACCGAACTGCTTGACCGTGTCCAGAACGGCGGTAAGCTGCCTATGATCACATCGTGCTCACCCGGCTGGATCCGTTTCGCTGAATTCTACTATCCGGAGTTCCTGGATAACCTTTCCACCTGCAAATCACCACATCAGATGGAAGGCGCCATCATCAAGTCCTACTATGCGGAAAGTAAAGGCATCGATCCCAAAGATATTTTTGTCGTGTCGATTATGCCCTGCACCTCCAAAAAAACTGAAGCAACTCGTGATGAAATGTACAATCCGGCTCTGGGTGTACGGGATGTCGATGCCGTTCTGACCACACGCGAGATCGCCCGCATGATCAAGCAGACAGGCCTTGACTTCCGTATGTTGCCTGATGAAGGCCCGGACAATGACCTGATCGGTGAGTACACCGGCGCTGCGGTCATTTTCGGAGCGACAGGCGGTGTTATGGAAGCTGCGCTGCGTACAGTAGACGACCTGCTCGAGCATAAGGACATGCCGAAAATCGAGTACACCGTTGTACGTGGTGTTGAAAATCCGGTTAAGGAAGCAGAACTGGAGATTGGCGGCTTGAAATTGCGCGTGGCGATCGCCCACAGTACAGCTGCTGCCCGTGAACTGCTGGATGCGATCCGGGCCGGTACAGCGCCAGATTATCACTTTATCGAGATCATGGGTTGTTCCGGCGGTTGCGTCTGCGGCGGCGGCCAGCCTCAGGTGCATGCTCAGGATCTGATGGACATCGATCTGCGTACCGAGCGCGCCAAAGCCCTTTATGAGGAAGATAAACTGATGCCCGAGCGTAAGTCACACAAAAACAGTGATGTTGACCAGCTCTATAAGGATTATTTGGGTAAACCCAATGGAGAGCGCTCACACGCCTTGCTGCATACCCATTATCATCAACGCGAGATTTACCCGGATTGTGTGCTAAAGGATTAAGTAGGCATCACAACTTTACCGCCTGCGCAGCGGGTAGAATTTTCAGGTGCTGTGCATGGCCGGCTGAGGAGCTTGCTTTGCGCAACAGGTGAAAGCGTCGATAAGTCTGTGGGAAATAGGGTACAGACGCCTGCAGGCATTATGCCGGACCATCTATAAGCTGTAGCCTGTAACAGCCCTTTCAGTTGCAGCCAGACGACCCCAGCGGGAACTGGTAAAACGCTGAAAGGGCTGTTGATCTTATTGACAGCAGACCTGTTTTGTCTATAGAATAAGTGTTATGCTTATGTTTCATAGATTCAGGACATAATGGCAACTTGACAAATGAATAGTGGAGGTGATTTTCATTAACTGGCCATATTTTATTATTGGCCTGGTTTTGGGACTCGTAGCCGCACTCGGCGGCACGATTGCGTATTATCAATTTGGTTTCAGCAAAAAATCCAAGTCGATGCAGGCAGCAGCCGAGCAAGCAGAGGCAGAAGCCGGCAAATTAATCGGTGAGGCTCAGAAAACAGGCGAAAGCAGAAAAAGAGAGCTCCTTCTTCAAGCCAAGGAGGAGATTCACAAAGCAAGGCTTGAACTGGAAAAAGACGTTCGTGAGAAACGCTCTGAACTTCAACGTGAGCGGAGCAGGACAGAACAAAAAGAAGAAGCGCTGGACCGTAAACTGGAAATCATGGAGCAAAAAGAAGAAGCGCTGGAAGCACGAGTCAGTGATGTGCTGGCCTCAGAGGAAAGAGCCCGTGAGCTGGAAAAACAGAAAGTCTTCGAACTTGAACGTATATCCAGCTTGTCTGTCGAAGAAGCAAAACATCAGGTTCTGGAAGAGGCACGCAACGAATATCGTCACGACATGGCTGTCATGTACCGCCAAATGGAGGAAACAGCCAGGGAAGAAGCTGACCTTAAAGCTAAAGACATCATTGTCAGCTCCATCCAGCGTTATGCTTCAGATTATGTGTCCGAAGTGACTGTATCGGTGGTCACGCTGCCAAATGATGAGATGAAAGGACGGATTATCGGCCGTGAAGGTCGTAACATCCGCACCATAGAAACATTAACCGGCGTTGATCTGATTATTGACGATACTCCGGAAGCAGTCATCTTATCCAGCTTTGACCCGGTCCGGCGAGAGATTGCCCGGATCACAATCGAGAAACTGATCCTTGATGGCAGGATTCATCCGGCCAGGATCGAAGAAATGGTGGAGAAGGCCCGCAAGGAAGTTGATCAGGCGATCAAGCAGGAAGGCGACCGGGCTGTCTTCGATACAGGCATCATGGGGTTGAATCCTGAATTGGTCAAGATCCTGGGGCGGCTCAAGTACCGCACCAGCTATGGACAAAACGTCCTGCAGCATTCCATCGAAGTATGCTGGCTCGCCGGCATGATGGCCGCTGAACTGGGTCTGGATGTCATGCAAGCCAAAAGGGCTGGTCTGCTCCATGATATTGGCAAAGCGGCTGATTTCGAAATGGAAGGATCCCATATTACACTGGGCGGCGATATTGCCCGCAAGTACAAAGAAAGTGCTGATGTTATTAATGCCATCATGTCGCATCATGGCGATGTGGAGCCGACATCAATGGTTTCTGTGCTGGTCGCGGCAGCAGATGCCATATCAGCAGCAAGGCCCGGTGCACGCCGGGAAAACCTGGAAACCTATATCAAGCGTATCCAGAAACTGGAAGAAATCGCGAATTCCTTCCCTGGTGTGGAAAAATCATATGCCATACAGGCCGGACGCGAAATTCGTGTGATGGTCAGCCCGGAAAAAGTGCATGATGAGGAGATGATCCTCAAGGCACGTGAAATCTGCAAAAAAATTGAAGATGAACTCGATTATCCCGGACAGATCAAGGTTCATATTATCAGGGAGAACAGAGTCATGGATTATGCCAAGTAAAGGCATGAGCCGAACATCACCTGCAATCATGGATGAGCATCAAAGAAAAGCGGCTGGACCGGGCAGGTCCAGCCGCGTTTTCTGTTTCTTCATGGTTCTTGTATATGATAAAATAGACTATAAACCTTATGTGTACCGGCAGACCACTCATGTTTGTCAAGGCCCTGAACAGTGCAATGATGACGCCCTGAGAACCGTCAGACAGCGGTCAGAGCTCCTTGCATAGCCAATCCGCCGGTTACACGGGTTAACAACAGGAGGTTTACATTGCGAATCTTGTTTATCGGCGACCTGGTCGGGACACCCGGCCGACAGATGCTCAAAGATATGCTGCCGGACTTGAAAAAGCGTTATGAGATCGACCTTTGCCTGGCCAATGTGGAAAACGCCGCTGCCGGTATGGGGCTAACTGCACGCTTGGCAGAAGAAATACAGTCCTGTGGTGTTGACGTCATGACACTGGGCAACCACAGCTGGGCAAGAGCAGAACTACTCCAATCCATCAGCCGATTCGACCGGCTGATTCGCCCGGCAAACGGACCTGCCAGTTGGCCAGGTCAGGGGCATCTTGTCCTTAATCATCCTGCCGGGCGCATCCTGGTCATCAATCTGCTGGGGCGTGTTTTTATGGATCCGGCAGATGACCCTTTTGCCTGCGCCGACAAAATCCTGTGTGGATGGAAAAAGGATGATGAGCCTGGTCTGGCACTGGTTGACTTTCATGCCGAAGCGACTTCTGAAAAAGTCGCAATGGGCCGATATCTCAATGGCAGGGTCGCGCTGGTGGCCGGAACGCACACGCATGTCCAAACGGCCGATGAACATATTATGGATCAGGGTACCGCATATATAACTGATGTGGGCATGACCGGGCCAGCCAATGGCGTCCTTGGCATGGAGACTGAATCGTCGCTGCGCCGTTTTGTCAGCCAGCTGCCTACACGCTATGTCATTGCCCAGGGCGAAGCGGCTTTGTCCGCGATCGTCGTGACGGCAGATCCGGTCTGCGGGCGCGCCAGCCACATTGAGCGCGTCAGGATCGAGGCATGAGGATGAAAGCCTTGCGGATCAAAAACATGGTTAAAAGAATAGCCCTGTTTCTGTCTGCTTTGGCGCTTCTCAGCGGCGCCGGCAGCTGTGCTGCCTGGCCAGGCAACGAGTCTGTCCAGACAGAAACAGCCCAAACCGATAAAACAGCCCCTGCGAACCCGGAAACATCGCCGGAAACGGCAGCTGAGCCATCAACAGCCAGCTCGCTGCCGACACAGGCAAGCGGCGGTATTCTACGGCTCTGGTGGCCGCCCAGAGACAGTCTCAACCCGCTTCATGAAACAACACATGCCGGACAGGCCGTCAATAGGCTGGTCTACCAAAGCCTTTATACCATAACGCCAGAAGACCGGATCGAGGCAGATTTGGCTGAAAGCATGCAGGTTCTGGAAATGGGACAACTTTTGCTCATTACCATCAGGCCAGATATAACCTTCCACGATGGCAGTCCAGTCAGGGCAGCCGATGTTGCCGCCTCGCTGCAGCAGCTTATCGCCGAAGGGAACCAATCAATCTGGCGCAGCAGCCTGGATGCAGTCCAGTCGACAGCAGCGCTCAGTGAGCAGGTTCTGGAAATTCGCTTAAACCAGCCGGACCCCTGGATCGCCTGGGCCTTGACCTTTCCGATCATACCCGCAGACCTTGCCGAGTCAGCCGACTGGACCATCATCCCCGGCAGCGGACTTTACCGAATAGAAGCCTATGACCCGGCTGAAGGGCTGCATCTTGTACGGGTTGATGCGAATGAAACCCGTCAGGCACAGAAAATTTTGGTGCGTACCTGCCGCGATCAGCTTGAAGCCATGCAGGCTCTGGAGCGTGATGAGCTTGACCTGGTTTTGCTGGACACCCGGCTGCTTCACTTGTACACGGTGCGCAGCAGCCTGAAGATTGATTTTTTCAGTGGTAATGAGTTGATCTTTGCGAGCTATAATACAGACATCGGGCACCTGTTGCATGATGCGGCCACGCTTGCTCTGCTGAAACAGACGATCAGCCGCTGGCGTGACGAAAACGACGAGTTCCCGGACTGGGCAGAGCCCAGTCCACTAGGTTTGCCGCTGCGCAGCTGGTTGGTTTCCGGAGATGCAGAGAAACCTTTAAGCGTTCTGCTCGACGAACCTGCAGGCTGGCCGGAAAACCCGGTGAACCTGCGCTTGATCGCGCCGGTGCGGGATCAACGTCGCAGCCGGTTGGCAGAAGATATAGCAGCAGTCTTGAAACAGGCTCAAATCCCCGTCACAATCGAGCTGCTGGAAACGGAACCGTTCACGGCTCAGCTGACGTCTAAGGAATATGACCTGGCGCTGCTCAGTGCGCAGCTTCCAGACACACCGATGCCCGGCTTTTTCCTGCTTGATCCGCTGCCGGACCTTTATTCCGGGCTGGCGGCAGTTGCCGCACATGAGGGAGGGCTGCCCGATCTGCTCCTGTGGCGCACACGCTGGCAACAGCTCCAACCGACTGCAGCTAAAGCTTATGAACGAGCGCGGACAGCTGACCCGGTCTGGCAGGAAGCTTTGATGCAGGCTTCAGCCAGATCTTCCTGGGACAGCATCTGCCTGCCGCATATGGGTCTGGTTTATGGTGACCGTGTAAGCGGCCGCTGCCGGCCCAGCCGATATATGCCGTATGAAAATATTGAGGAGTTATGGATATGGTCTGGACTATCATCATCATCATCCTGAGCGTCGCTGATCAGCTGATTAAGCTCGTGATCAACCGCAATCTTACAGCGACGGACCGCATAAGTGTCATTGAAGGCTTTTTCTATATCATCAGGCGGGAAAACAGTGGTGCCGCCTGGAGTTTTCTGGCCGGACGGGACTGGGGCATCTATCTGCTGATCGTCATGTCCCTGCTGATGACCGCGCTGCTCGTCTGGCTGCTGGCACATATAAGGCACATCGGCCTTAGTCTGTGCCTTTCTCTGATTATCGCAGGCAGCATCGGCAACCTCATTGACCGTGTCCGTATCCTGGCTGTCGTGGATTATCTTGATTTTCATTTCGGCCGCTATGTTTTTCCCACTTTCAATCTCGCCGACATGCTGATTGTGATCGGCACAGCATTACTGTGCATCTTCCTGCTGAAAGACAACAAACTGATCGACCATCTTTTCCCTGCCGGGAAAAACGAGAACCAAGAAGAGAAGAGGAACCGTCATGCTGCAAAAAATCCGCGTCACTGAAAACGGGGCGCGACTGGACCGCTATCTTGCTGAACGGCTGCCGGAGCACTCGCGATCCTATATACGAAAACTGCTGGACGAGGGCAGGGCAACACTGGACGGCAAACCCCTCAAACCATCCAGTAAAACCATATCAGGATCACAGGTCATGCTTGATGTTCCGAAACCGGAGCTGACCGAGGTGAAGCCGCAGGCCATCCCCCTGGATATAGTCTACGAAGATGACGCCATCATCGTGGTCAACAAACCCCAGGGCATGGTGGTTCATCCTGCCGCGGGCCATCGTGACGGAACGCTTGTCAACGCTCTGCTGCAGCACTGTGAGGGGCGGCTTTCAGATCTCAACGGCGTCATTCGCCCTGGTATCGTCCACCGCATCGACAAAGACACATCAGGACTGTTGCTCGTGGTCAAAGACAATCGCGTTCACGCGACCATCAGTGACCGGATCCGCCGGCACGAAATAAAGCGGACCTACCAGGCGATCGTTCATGGACATGTTACCGCTGCCAGGGGCACCATTGATGCGCCAATCGGCCGCGATCCACAGCAGCGGCAGCGTATGGCTGTTATCGCCGGCGGCAAACCAGCCATCTCTTATTTCACGACGCTGCAGGCGGGCGACAAGGCAAGCTGGCTGGAAATCGAACTGGAAACAGGCAGAACCCACCAGATCCGCGTGCATACCCGCTATATCGGCCATCCGATCGTCGGTGATCCCCTATATGCTGGCGGGCGTCCCTCCTATGGCCTGGAAGGACAGGCTCTGCATGCCTGCCGTCTCTCCTTTGTGCACCCGTTGTCGGGAGATCAGCTTACACTGGAAAGCCCTGTGCCTGAATCCTTTAAAAAGATAGCGGAGCGTTTGCTATGAATGAGCGCGGAAAGAAAAAAGAAAACCAGTATGGAGGCCTTCTGAGCCAGCGGTTCATGATGTTCCTGATCATGCTGCTTTTTGGCTTTATTATGGCCAGCCATGTCCAGTCGGTCCGTTCTGGCAATCCTTCCCGCAATCTGATCACGATATACCGTGAGCGGGAAGAGGAACTGAAAAAACAGGAAGAACAGTATGCCAAACTAATGCTCGAAAACGAGCAGCTGAACAACCGGAAAACGGATGCCATTAATGAGCTGCTGATTGACCGGGGCCTGGCAGAACTATCTTCTGAACTGCAGAAAATACGTCTGCTGGCCGGGCTGACCGAAGTGCATGGTCCGGGGATCATCCTCACACTGGCAGACAAGCCGGACTATGATATTCTCCGTGATTCAGACGCCTCGATCGTCCATGACGGCGATATCCGCCATGCCCTGGACCTGTTGCGCAACGCAGGGGCAGCGGCATTGTCGGTCAATGACCTTCGCATCACCAATGTGTCCTATATCCAGTGCATCGGCTCGACGATCCGCTGCAACCAGTTCCGTCTGTTGCCGCCGTTTGTCGTCAAGGCCATTGGAGATCCGGCGCAACTGGCCGAGGCGATTCAGCAGGACAGCCAGTTTATCATGCGCCAGTATCCGGACATCGGTCTGACAGTTGATGTGAAAATTGAAGAAGAGGTCGTGCTGCCGGCCTTTGTGGAATCAGATGATATCGCTCGCTACATCACGCTTCTGGAGGGCACCTGACATGAAACAGAAAATCCTGCGCACAGCTGCTTTCACCATTGTTTGCATTCTGTTGGGTATTCTCATCTCCCTGCAGATGAAAAATGTCAACATGAGTAATATCACTGAAGACAATATTGCTGATCTGCAGAACAAGCTGATCGAATATATCAATAAGAATGCTGAACTATCAGAACGTAACGCCGACCTGTACGAATACGTGCGTATTCTGGAAAATGACAAAGCTTCCGGCAATGCCCAGATTGAGTCTATTGTCCGTGAAAAAGAGAGGGCTGCTGTTTTCGCTGGTTTGCGTGAAGCGCGAAATTACGGTATGATCATTAAAATCAGTGTAGGGGAAGGGGCTGAAATCCGGGACAGCATTTTGCGGCAGTTTGTCAATGAACTGCGCAACCTGGGCGCTCAAGCGATCGCGATCAATGACGAAAGGCTTGTGGCAACTTCTGAAATCCGCAACAGCGGCTCTCAGATCATCATTAACGGCAATGGCTACAATCGACAGGAACCCTTTGAGATCAAAGCCATCACGGATCCACAGAACGAAAAATCAATTCTGGACCATCTGGAATCAGTGAAGCGGGCGATGATGGCTGACACACAGCTCCAGAATGATCAGTATGACATTACCTTTACGGTATTGCCGGAACTGACATTGCCTGCTCTAAGCGAAGACAGCATCGCCTTCCGCATCGACATGCTGCAGCCGGTTAAATAACACGGCGGCATCCTGATACAGTCTTGTATAAAAACAGAAGAACTAGAGAACAGGCCGTGAGTCCGCAGCAAACCCTGCCCTGGCCATAAACAGGAGGATCCTCCATGGAGAAAAGAATCAGTGTCGATCATACAGAAGCCGCCCTGGCTGTTTTTGGCAGCTGCAACGGTCATCTGGAGTTGATTGGACAGATTCTTGATGTCAGTATTGACGTAACAGGAGAAGGTCTGCTGATTCAAGGTGCTGAAGAGAACCTCACCAAAGCGACAGCAGTCTGTGAACAGCTGCTGGAGATCAACCGGCAAGGCCATCCTATCAATCTTCAGCTGGTGACCTATCTGGCTGACACCGCACGGGAAGGGAATCTGGAACAGGTTTTCGGCTATACGCCGGATTGCGTCTGCGTCACGGCCAAAGGCCGGCCGGTACGCAG
>JAAYLM010000309.1 GCA_012521915.1 Oscillospiraceae bacterium
ACTGAATTGAAACCAGATGACCTATCTGTTCGTTTATCGTATATCAATTTCACATCAACTTCCATGACTTTTACCAGCAGCGGTATCAGGGGAAACGGTTATGTGATGGCTTATCCGCAACTGGTTGATGACACTTGGGTTTTTCTATATCTGGAGCGCTATGATGGAGGCCGCTGGGTTAACGCCCAGATCTGGTCGGAACTGTCCGGAACTTATTATGCCCTATGTGAAGGGACGGCTGCTGCGCCAAAGGGTTATCTTTACCGGATCAGGGCGGTCTATTACGCCTGGTCGGGCAGCCAGTATGAAAAGGTGACAGGGTACAGCGGCAGCCGTTATTATTGATGGCTTGAATTATTTTTCCGCCCGGGCAGCGGATCGCGCAGCTTAACCGCGCAGTCAGGACCACAGCATGAGCAATTTACAGGAAAAAATAATAGCGTGGCATAACAGGCCGGATAATCGCCAATCAGTTTCTGCCCGGAAAATAACACCTGGCAGCCAGCTGAAAACAACCGTGAAGCAGAACCTGCCAAACGAAAGGCGTGGCCTATCGCTGGAACGCTTCGAAAACCCGCACTGTGCATTTGCCATCCTGGATCGCGACCTGAACTGCTTGTTCATGAACCAGTCATTCAAACAACGATTTGATCAAATCAACCGCCAGGAACAAAACCCCGACCAGCATTCCTTGCGTTTGACTGTCCAATGGCAGCAAGCTTGCGCTGAAGCGCTAGCTGGCAGCAACTGCGCTCCGGGTGAACCGCCCTTTGGCTTTACTCAATCTGCTGAAGATTTGTGCCAGTGGAAGTGTCATCCCTGGTATGAACCTGCTGGAACGATTGGTGGCGTGATCATCAGCGCAGAGCATGGCTGCATGCCAAGATCCTTGGGGATGGATACCGGTCAGCTGCCTGCGTTCTATCGTGCAGCCCTGGACCAGATAAAAACCGGTTTGGCACTAATCACCCTTAAAGGCATGCGAATCTGCTGGGAAAACAAGGCCTGCAGGGAGATTATAGCCAGTCTTGACCCTGCTGCCCGCGATGGTCTGCTGCCCGGGATCCTCAAAGCCCGTTATGTGAAGTCGGGGGAAGACCCGGCTGGTGACCCACAGACCCTGGCAACGCAAACGAAGCCCTACATCCGACCTGACGGACAATCCGGCTGGTTAAGGCTCACCCTCAAAAACTGCACAGAAAAAGCGGTTCCCCAACCAGCTTGCTGGCTGATTATAGAAGAAGCAACGGTAAGCGCCTCCCGGGAACAAGAACTGTCTTTTCTGAAACAGCATGATATGCTGACGCAGCTGCACAACCGCGCCTATTTTAACGAGGCCAGGCATCAGCTGGATCAGCCAGATCAGCTGCCCCTCTCTGTGGTTATCTGTGACATCAACGGATTGAAAAGCATCAATGAAACACGCGGCTATCTTTATGGCGATCGCGTCCTGCTGGCAGCTGCCGGTGTCTTGCGCGGCTGCTGCCGATCCGGTGATGTGCTGGCCAGAACAGGCGGCGATGAGTTTTATCTCCTTATGCCCCGGACCACTCCGGCAGACGCTGCAAAAATCAGGGTCGACCTCATGGTAAAAATGGCGGCTGTGCTGAAACATGAAGGCTATGACGACGACGCATCGCTCATTTCTATCGGTCTAGCCTGTAAAGAATCCGCAGACGAGTCACTTGACCATATTTTGAAACTGGCTGAAGACCGCCTGTTGCGGCAAAAACTGACAGCACGCAAAAGCCTTCATCACACCATGCTTGCCTCCCTCAAAGCTACGATGGTGGAAAAGAGTGTCCAGACCAACTGGCATGGCGAACGCCTGGTCAGCCTTACACGTATGCTGGGTGAGCATTTAGCCTTGTCAGACGGACAGCTTCAAGAGCTGGAGCTGCTGGCCCATGTCCACGATATGGGCAAGATTATCATCAGCGATGAGATTATCAACAAGCCAGGCAAGCTAACAGCAGCCGAGTGGGCGCAAATGAAAAAACATCCGGAAATCGGATTCAGGATTGCCGAGGCGTCACCGGATATCTGCCATATTACCGCAGGCATTCTGCACCATCATGAGCATTGGGACGGCAAAGGCTATCCCCGGAGACTGCAGGGGGAAGATATCCCCCTTATGTCACGAATCCTGGCAATCGCAGACGCCTATGACGCCATGACCAATGACAGGCCATATCGTCAGGCCATGACACATGAAGAGGCCTTGCAGGAAATCAGCCGCTGTGCTGGCACACAGTTTGATCCCTGTCTCGCCAGACAGTTCTGCCAGCTCATGAGCTGACCGCCCATATCAGAGAACGGGACGCACGGGTGTGTGAAGATGGACAGAAATCACTTTTCCTGAACGTCCAGTACAGATCGCAGTCAGATTATCGTCTTGCGGTTTTTCCGTCTTTTTTTACGCAGATCGTGCCGTATCATGGCCACCAGCAGTAAAAAGCAAAAGATTAAGATCAAACCAAGGATCACGATCAGGACAACCTTACCGGCTGTAATCTCCGGCTTATCATCATAGGCTTGTTCCACACGAGTAGCTGACGGTGATAATTCGGCCCATGTGCTTGTCGTCTCTTCAACAGCATTCTGCTCCAGAGTAATCGACAACAGACCGACCGGGCGTCGACTGTTGTCATCATACTGTGTGTACAAGGGGCAGTTCAGTACCTGCTTGTCAAGCTCTGCCTGCGGCTCACACGAACGGTCATCAATGGCCAGCAAAAATCCACCCGAAGACCTGTGGTTGGTTACATGCTCATCAAGCTGTAGTTGGGTTGCCGCTACAGTCAAAGACATATTTTGCTGCTTGATCTTCTGCTCAACCAGCCGGACGGTCTGCTCGACCAACGGGCTGGCAGCAGATAGGTCAAGTGGCATGGTCTGATAGCTCTCAAAACCGTAATCGAAAAGTTTAGTCAAATCAGCGTAGCGCACCGGTGCGTTTGAGGCGCCCAGGATAACAGCCACCAGAACGTTGCCCTCTTTTTCCGCGCCGCCCACGATGGTGTACCGTGAAAGCCGGGTGTAGCCTGTTTTGCCGCCGATGTAGGGTTCGTAGGCATATTGTTCCGTCGCGATAAACCGGTTGCCATTAGGCAGGCCACGGGCTTGCGGATATTGGTTGGTCGGCTGCAGCAGGATATGCTTCGATGTTGATGTTTCCCGAAAGAAAGCTTGTTCAAGCGCTGCAGCAGTGATCAAAGCCATATCACTGGCTGATGTCAGGTGTTCTGGGTCGGCCAAGCCGTAAGGATTGGTGAAATGTGTGCTGTTGCAGCCCAGTTCGCGGGCACGCTCATTCATCCGGGCCGCGAAGGCTTCTTCGGTACCATCCATGGCCAATGCCAGTGCCATCGCCGCGTCATTGGCGGAAATCAACAAACTGGCCTGCAGTGCCTCTTCAACTGTAATGATTTCCCCTTCCACCAGACCCAGCCGGGTGTAATCATTGGGAATCGTCGTAAACATGTCACAGGTCACCGTGATCTCATCTGACAGGCGCAAATTCTCCAGCACCAGCAATGCTGTCATCACTTTCGTAATGCTGGCGGGGGACCGTTTCTCATTCTGGTTTTCCCCCAGTAGAAATGTTTGTGACGTTGCATCGTACAAGACAAAAGCACTGCCGTCAATTTCCGGAACTGGCCGGCCGGGCGGGATGCCCAGCGGGGTTTTTAAATCAGCTGGAATAGGTGACACGCGGTTTCCAGCCTGCCCAGTCGTAGCTACAACCGATGGAGAAAGCGCCCAGATCAGGCTAAAGACGGTCAGGATCAGCAACAGCGGCCGGGCAAACAGCCTATGAAAACCATTCTGCGCAGATAAATTTTTATCATTCATGCCTGATTGATCGAGGCGCAAAGAACAACCCCCCTGTATCTTTGTTCTGCTTGGCCGACAAAAAACAAAGCCGGAACGCTGCCCATTTTATCACAAAACAGGTTCATGAGAATAGCCTTGTATTTCGCAGGCAAAAAAGTGGCTCACGCAAAAGCCAGTTCGGGAACAGTCAGTTTGTCATAAACTTGTGTTGCCGAACAACTGCGTGAAAAAGTGATCGGAAAACCACTGTTGTGCCCGGCAATGATAATGTATGCCGTCTTTTTGAAAAATCCCCTTATCGTCCAATTCCCCATTATATAATTGAGATTGCCGTAAATCCATTATATTGAATTGATCAGAAGCAGCAAAATCAGCAAAAACACGCTCGATCACATCCAGCCCCCGCATGTCGTCAAAAACATCACTAAGTGGCTGGTAAAGATAGATGACAAAGGGTGAGCCAATGGTCTCTCGTAATCCGGTGAACAGGCTCGTGTAGTTCTCGCGGGCATCAAGTATAGCGCTGCCACCTGTATCCACTTCTGTTTCCCACTGGTTCCAGTGCAGGCCAATCACCCGGGGAGTCTTCCCGCTCCGCTGCAGGTTGCACATGGCCTTATCCAGAATCTGAACCGTCAAGGGATACAGGGATATGTCAACGTCGAACAGGTTGCCGGGTTTGAGTACCGGCTGACGTTTCATATGCCACATATTGCCATATCCTTCATACGCCGCAATGCCCTGGCCGCCTATGGAAATTTGAATGATATACAGGTCAGGCAGTTGAAGGCTGTTGCCGGCATCAATATGCTGCTGCCATTTTATGGCAAAATAATTAGCCAGACAGCAGGTGTGGTCTTGTGTTTCGCCTAGATTCATGCCGTATGACGTAAACCCTGACCATGCCACATCAGCCAGATCATAGGCCTGGTTCTCAGCACGGGCGAGACCATGGACATGACGCAGCGGTTCAATGATCCGCTGTTTAGGCTGCAGACGTGTTCCATGTCCATGCGCGTTGGATTGTCCCAGGACGATCAGCACCGCCGCGTCTTGTTCCCGATCCAGCTTCATAACGTCACCTCTTGTCGGACATCGGCATATTGAGAATCTGATCGATCTGCACCAGCTCTTCCGCTGTAAACTGCCTGTTTTGCAGACTGGCGACATTTTCGACAATCTGCTCAGGTTTGCTCGCCCCGATCAAAGCAGAAGTCACCTTGCCATCGCGCAGCACCCATGCCAGTGCCATCTGGGTCAGGCTCTGACCACGCCGCCGGGCCAGCTCATGGAGCGCGGCGACTTTTGCCAGTTTTTACGCAGTGATGTCTTTTTCTTTGAGGAAAACCGAACGACCTGCTGCCCGCGAATCCGCAGGTATGCCCTGCAGGTATTTCCCGGTCAGCAAACCGCCGGCCAAGGGCGCAAAAGCCATGGTCCCCACGCCTTCATTTGACAGTACAGCCTGCAATTCAGGCTCAATCCAGCGGTTCAGCAGCGAATAGGAAGGCTGGTGAATCAGGCAGGGTGTACCCAGGCTCTTTAAAATTTGAATGGCTTGATCAGCTTGAGGGGCTTGATAATTGGATATGCCGACATATAAGGCTTTCCCCTGCCGAACCGCTGTATCCAGAGCACCCATGGTTTCTTCCAGCGGAGTTGCCGGGTCCGGCCGGTGTGAATAAAAAAGGTCAACATAATCAACATGCATGCGTTTCAGGCTTTGGTCAAGGCTTGACAGCATATTTTTCCGTGAGCCCCATTCCCCGTACGGGCCAGGCCACATTTTGAAACCGGCTTTCGTCGATATAAACAGCTCATCTCTGTAAACGGCCAGATCCTTTTGCAGAATCTGGCCAAAATGCTCTTCTGCCGATCCAGGCGGCGGTCCGTAGTTATTCGCCAGATCAAAATGAGTGATACCCAAGTTGAAAGCGGTCCGGATCATCTGCCTTGCGTTCTCAAAGCTGTCATGTCCGCCAAAATTGTGCCAGAGTCCAAGGGATATTGCCGGCAGCAGGACACCGCTTCGGCCACAGCGATTATAGGTCATTTGATCATATCTTTTTTCGTCAACCCATCCGTCCATCTCTTTGCAGCTCCTTCCAGGTTTTCAGTGAAATACTGATACTGTCAGAATCATCATACCTTGAAAAAGCCACAGGATCCAGTCCGGCCAAAGCAAGTAAAATCAATCAGCATACGCCTTTATAATTTCTTCAGCAACCTTTCTCTTTGAGGTGCGCAGATCCATGGCCATTTTCTCAATCTTCCGATGCGCCTCCTGCTCAGACAAGCAACAACAGGTGATCAGGACATATTTGGCACGGTCAATGCAGCGCATATCTTCGATACGCTGGACAAGCTGACGGTTCTCAAGCATCAGACGCCGTATTTTGACCTGAACAGCTGCAGCCAACCTGAGGGCTGCCCAAAAAAGAGCTTTACTGATGGGTTTCGCGATCGTCAAGACGCCGTCGCTCTCACACACAGCAGCGGTATCCTGGAAATACTCATTTTTTACAGCAAGGATCACCTGGCAGTCCCCGCTACCGGCAATATGGCGAGCCAGGCTTTCTCCTGTTTCATCAGGCAGCGGTGCGTTGATAATCACCAGATCAAAATCCCGTTCAAGCAACAGCCTGCGTGCGTCACCGCAGGAATGAACCGTCATCATTTGACTGATGCTGGCTTCCTGCAGCATGCCGTAAATCGCGTCAAGGTTTTTTTCACTATGTGAAACGATTAATGTACTGTCCATACCATCACCACCATGCGATTATCCGATCACCATGCCACAGTGTGCTAATTGGCTACATACAGCTGGTGATACGGGTTTCGCGTGAGGGGGCTGAGCACCTGATAAGGGCTTTGCAGCAGTTCTGTTGCGTCAATGCAGAAGTGGTAGGAAAAAGCCAGTAGATGAGGCATTATTTCAGCCATATCCTCTGCGCAGGCTGACCGGGCAGCAACCTGATCCGACAACCCTTTGAGTGGGCTGGCAGTGCGGATGAAAATCTTGCCGCCATGCATGCCGCTTCCTGTGAATGCACCAACAAGTGGCAGGGCGGGATCAAGGCCAAGCCCGGTTACGATGATGGTGCCACCGGCCTGATACTCGCCAAGAAAGCTGCCGGCCTGACCCCCTATCATGATCACGGGCTTTTTATCCTGGTATTCTTTCATATGAATCCCTGTACGATAGCCGGCGTTACCGGAAACATAGATACATCCGCCGCGCATCGCGTAACCCAGCGTATCACCAGCATGTCCGTGTATGACGATCGCTCCGTCGTTCATGGTATCGCCAACGGCGTCCTGAGCATTGCCGTGCACCTGAATCAGGGCACCGTCCAGGTATGCGCCCAAGGCGTTGCCCGGGGTACCATAGAGGGTAACGCATTTGTCTTTGAGCCCGCAGCCGATATAGCGCTGCCCATTGCAGCCATAGATACTGATCGAAGCTGATGCTCTTCTGATCTCATCATTGAGCGCTTTGCTGTTCAGATAACGTGCTGACCGCTTCATGTCTTTCCTCCTGATCTGGCAAGAATTGCCAGCCCTGTCATG
>JAAYLM010000310.1 GCA_012521915.1 Oscillospiraceae bacterium
TATAACCTGAATTCCTCAGGATTTTAGCGTAGACATAGGGTCTTTCACACTGCCGATTATATCATCAACAGCATGAAACGCGGCAAGGATCTGTTTCTGCTTCTTGGTCAGTGCTTTTGTAAAACGGTAACCGTTTGGGCTGGAGACGATGGAGATATTCGACAATTGAGCGAAGGCCTTTTTCATGGATGTCGCGTTCTCGTTGAGATAGTTGGCGAGTCTATGCAACATCATGGATCGGATCAGACATGCCACGAAGGTCACAAACACCTTACCGTCTGTTGTTTGCTCGTTATGTGTTCGCATACGATTTCCGTCCATGTCAACCTTAATCTGGCTGAACAGCTTCTCATCGGCATCCTTGGCTCGGTAATAATCAAGCAAATCGGCAGGAGAGGACACCATATCCGTTGAAAAAAGCAGAAAGTAGCCTTTTCTTGCGCGCATGTGATCGATTTTCTCCATATCGACGGTGTAATCAAAACCATTGTCCTGTTCATGCCTGGTGAGCGTAAAGTAAGGTTTGTAGCGGTTCAGCCGGCTCTTGGGGTAACGCTCCAATGATTCCAGTTCTGCCTTGAGCCTGTCGATTGTATGCGACAAGTCAACGCACTGATTAAGGTGGTTCCACGAGTCGTAGTAGATCAGGACCCTGCCGCGAACGCCATAAAGAACCGTTTCCACCGCCACGCAAGAGACATGCTGGTGGCCGGGCACTTCATGGGCGTATTTCTCAATACCAGCACCATGGGCAAGCAGCAGGCGTTCGGATTCTTTCAGGTGCAGCGGCATCCCGACCGTATAGGCTTCACAACATGCGTGCAAGCTCGTCAGGCATTCTTCACTCCAAAATCCGCCGTCAAGAATCATCTTGACGCGCTCAATGCCCACAGACTTCGCGTTGGCCAGTACGTACGAAAGGTTGGTTCGATCCGTCAGGCTGCCATTGTAGCAATTGTAATAGAGCGGCATTTTGCTGACTTCGTCACAGAACATACCCAGATTGAACTGGGCCAGTTCCTCGCCGTCGCGGTTGTACCCACGCTCAACGGCCGGCATCGCCTGTGCATAGGACGAGATCGAGGTCACATCATAACAGACACTCCCGTCGCCCAGGGTTTCCTTAACCCAATACGCGAAAAATTCATTCTGCTTCGCCCCCGTTAACGACGTGAAAATACGACTGGATGCTTGTGATGTCAGTAACCGGTCATAGCCTGGGAAGTAATTGCGCTGCTGCCAGTCGTCAAGGCCATCCATTGCATTCCCTTCCCGAATCATGTAGGCAGCCATGACGATGATATCCATGGCCCGTTCTCCGAACACGCGTGAAAGGCATGTCAGCAATCCAATATCCCGACAGACTTTGACAACAAGATAGGAATACCCGTAATCCCAGATATCCACGTCAGGCAGAGACGGCTCGACATGGAACAGCTCGAAATAGTTCCTGTTGGGGATCATCCTGCCGGACGCTGGATCGAGTTTGCCGATGGCTTTTGCCTTATTGCGCGGCTCCCCGGCAGCATTGCGGTAGTACTTCACATACTTGTAGATGTACTTTTCGCCTTTGGCGCCGGCGGATTTGATGTGAACGCCCTTATCATCGGGAATATCAACCAGGTATTTGCCAGGAAAAACCACAAGATCACCTCCCGTATACGCTAATAATAGCATATACAGAAAGCAATTGCAATACCCCCATCTCATGCCATGGTGCACGTAAAAAGCCTTGAATCAGAGACTGGTTCAAGGCTCAGGGGGCTGGTTTTGAAAATATGTGTTGGCTACGCTAATTTTTTAGTGGAATTCAGGTTATAATAAATAGATGTTTCGCAGGAGGTTTTATATTTGCAAACGAATGAATTAAAAATATATAAGCGTGCTGTAGCTCTGGAGTTTATCAAATATGTTTTTGTTGGCGGATTGGCTTTTCTTGTCGA
>JAAYLM010000311.1 GCA_012521915.1 Oscillospiraceae bacterium
AAGAGACAGAAGTAAAAAAGCCAAAATAAAGCAGCGGTTCGAAAAGGGGAGGATCAACATGAACAGTATAAAAAAAGCCTGGATCAGTCTCGTGTTTTTCGTCATCACGCTGGCGATTAACACCATGGGGGCAATCGGCCTGATCAACGGGATGACGCAGAAAGAAATTTCTGACATGTATGTTACGCTCATAACACCAAGTTCCAGCACGTTCAGCATCTGGAGCGTGATCTATTCATTGCTCTTGATAGCCATGATCGTCATGATCATCAAGAAAAACGATCCCTATTACCAGAAAGCCATCGATCATATATCGGTTCTCTTCTGGATTTCCTGTGCCATGAACACGGCCTGGATTGTTTTGTTTTCATTTGTCCAGATTGAGCTCTCTGTGCTTTTCATTATCGGTTTTGTGATCACTTTGGCCTTGATTTGCGGAAAGCTCCTGGAAATCAGGGAAGGCAGACGCTGGTTGCTTCCCGTCAGTTTCGGTCTTTACACAGGCTGGCTGTTTATTGCTACCGTCGTCAATATTGCCGCGGCACTGGTCAAGCTGAACTGGTCCGGCTTTGGTCTTTCGCAGGAAGTCTGGGGTATCATCATGCTGGCTGTCGCGATTGTTCTGATCATTGGCGTCATACTCAAGATCCGCAATGCGATTTTCCCCCTGCCTGTTGCCTGGGCATACCTGGGCATCTACCAGTATCTAAAGTCACCGGAAGGGTTTAAAGGTGAATTCGCGACGCTGCAGACTGTAGCGCTTGTGGGTATGGCGGTGCTTATTCTCATCGCCGCGATTCAGTTTTACCGCAATCATTTTTCAGTTCTGCCGGAAGGCAAAAAATTATAATTGTCTGACAGTTAACCTAAAATAGAATAGCTTTCTTTACATCACCGCAACTGTACTGTGATAAGATTCTGGAGGTTTCCCATGCAAAACAGCGGCAGTCTCTTCGGTTGGCTGATAACCATCGGACTTTTTCTTACCTTGTTGAACTTTCCGGTCAAGGTGGTTTATAAAGCGGCCATTGCCCGCTTGCCAAGAGAATCAAAAGAGAAAAAGATCTATACACTTCTTCAGAAACAGATCGTAACACATCACCGTTTCTTTGCGCTCTTCACAACAGTCATGCTGGTGGCACATGTCCTGATTCAGCTGATGTACCGCTGGTTTTCCTGGACCGGACTGGCAGCTGCGATCCTCATGGTCATAAACGGATTTCTTGGCGGCTATGGGCATTATATTAAAAAGAAAAAAAGATCCGCCTGGTTTACAGCTCACCGGATCGTTGCGGTTCTGCTGATTATTGCTATCCTTGTGCATCTGGTCACCAACGGCCGCTAACCCAGACTGGCAGTCTGGTTTGTAACGCGTGTGCCCATCAGAATGTCTTTCCGACGTTAGAATAGTGTCATGCTAATCCGATCCGGCAGCAACATGAAAATGTCGCGGCAGAAAAGGAGGACATGACATGATACGTAAAGCTAAACGCGCAGAACGTAATCTGCTTTTGATTTGGGTGCTTATGGCAGTACTCTTTATCGTCAGTTCCTGTGCTGGCACTTCAGAGGGCAGCACGACGACAGGCTCTGGTACAGAGCAAACACTGACAGAAGATGAGCTTGCCCGGTTCGATGGCCTGGAAGGACGAAAGGCCTATATTGCTGTTGATGGTGTTGTATATGATGTGACAGACATTCCCCAGTGGAAGGACGGCATCCACCAGGGACGCTTTCAAGCAGGAAAAGACTACAGTCAGGAGATTCGTGATGAATCACCCCACGGGCTCAGCATGCTAAGTCGGGCCACCCGGGTTGGTGTACTGGCCGACTAGCGGACGCTCAAAAGGCAATTATTCCTGATGGTGGAAACGTCTATTACTGTCCGACTTGTCAGATACCGGAATAATCAGATCATCCAGCTTTATGGCTGATAATGCCAGCCATCGTCGTTATGATAAATCATCTGGCGGGTCATGCCCCCGTCAATACAAATATTCTCACCTGTAATGAAGCCTGCCTGGTCTGAACAGAGAAAAAGCACCATATGGGCGATATCCATCGGATGGCCGACCCGCTGAACCGGGTGCTGCAGTGCATCCGGTCCGTTGTACTGCCTGGCCTGTGTATCGATCCAGCCTGGTGAGATCGAGTTGAGCCGGACCCGCCCGGCCAAAGTGACGGCCATAGCATGTGTCAGCGCATAGATACCACCTTTGGCCGCGGAATAACTCTCTGTTTCTGCTTGGCTCATCCGGTCCCGCGAGGATGATATGTTGATGATTACCGCGTTCGGTGTAAAGCTGGGCATCAGCAGTTTGGTGAGAAAGAACGGGGCTGTCACACCAACCGTAAGCGCTTGATTGAACGCTGCAAAGCTACATTCAGACAGTCCCCTGGATAATGGTGGCGCATTGTTGATCAGGTAATCAACACGTCCATAATCCGCGACAACCTTGGCGGCGAACTGTCTCAGAACAGACTCATCAGCCAGGTCACCAACGAAATAATCATTGGGTTTTTTATCAATGACACAGACAGACGCGCCCTGTTCGGTAAAGGAGTCGACAATCGCCCGTCCGATGCCCTGGGCTCCGCCTGTCACCACGGCGATTTTATTCTTGAACATCAGTTTGCTCCTCCATGACGTTTATCCGGAATAGAACCTGATTCTATGTTTTTTATACAGGTTCTGTGCGATAGAATTGTTGTTAATCTCCTCTATGAGCATAGTATGCCCATCAGTGGCTGTCAAAGATGAATCTGTTCGTCCGACATTGTTTCTGGCGGTAGCAGCTGTTAGAATCAACGCAACAGCAAACAATCAAGAAAGGAGGTACATGACATGAGTAGAATCGCGGCTTTTTTTGATGTTGACGGAACCATAACGCGTGAAGGTCTGATCAGTGAGCTGTTTCGCAAGATGGTCCGGTACGAGCTGATTGATGAGAGCAAATGGCATGATGAGGTCAAACCGGCTTTTACCAATTGGAACAGGCGGGTCGGAGACTATGACCATTATCTGCAGAAAATGGTGGACATCTACCTCGATACGGTTAAAAATACCGAAGCCTACCTGATCAGCCATATCGCGCAAAAGGTTATCGAGCAGACATATGAACGTGTCTACACTTATACGCGCGACCGGCTTAAATGGCACCGCCAGCAAGGGCACCGCGTGATTGCCATATCCGGTTCTCCGATGGAACTGGTACGTGAAATGGCAAAAAAATATGAAATGGATGATTTTAAAGGCACCGTTTATGAGATTGGCAGTGATGGTACATACAGCGGTGTGATCCGGCCGATGTGGGACGCGAAAAACAAACGGCAGGCCATCCTGGAAATGGCGGAAAAGCACAACCTCGTTTTAGATGACAGCTACGCCTACGGTGACACATCCGGTGATATCAGCATGCTGGATCTGGTAGGAAAACCCTTTGCGATCAATCCAACCCGGGAATTGATCCGCAAGATTATGGATCACGAAACACTCCGGCAGAAAATGACCATTATTGTCGAGCGCAAAGATGTCACCTATAAACTGGATATCGATTGCCTTGACCTGATCTGATCAAGAGCATATGGCAGCATAAACCGGGTAGCCAAAATGATCGCCTGATCTTATAACCCGCCATTGATCACGATGGTGTCTCCGGCAATTCTCGACGCGCCCTGAGAGGCAAGAAACACAGCGAGCTGTGCAATTTCCTCTGGATAGGCCATGCGGCCGAAAGGCGATGTTATTTCCACCGGTTTGCCTGGCTCCCAGTTCATCATTTCCGTAGTGACCGGACCCGGCGCGATGGCAGCCACAAGAATACCGTGAGGCAGCAACAGACCGGCAATACCTTTGGTCAGGCCGATGACCCCCCATTTGGAAATGCCATAAGGCACAGGGGCACCACGCAGTCCGGCGTCAGAGGCAATGTTGATTATTCTTCCCTTTATCCCTTTTTTGATCATATGGTTTGCCGCTGCCTGGCAACTGAAGTAAAGTCCTTTAAGATTGGTATCCATAACGGCATCCCAACCTTCTTCCGTGACAGATAGAAAACGCTCACTGCGTATCACGCCTGCGTTGTTAACAACAAGATCTAGTCCGCCAAGCTTTTCGGCTGTTTCTTCAATACGGCTGTCGACACCTTTCACGCAGGACACATCCCATTCCAGGGCCACAGCCTTTCTTCCCATAGCGTGCATTTTGTCAACAACAGGTGCCAGCTTTTCCAGAGATCTTCCTGTAACGGCCACATCCGCCCCTTCGACAGCATATGCGAGGGCGATGGCCATGCCTATACCTCTGCTTGCCCCTGTAACCAGTGCCTTTTTTCCTGCCAATTGCATCATCATGTCTCCTTGCCGCAAAATGACCGGCAATCAGATTTTGAAATTGTACTGCGGTTTATAGCCAAGCATTTGTTTTGCCTTGTTTATGGTGTACCATTCCTGTCCGGGCAGCGATTCCTTTTGTTGGTCATTCATGAAACGGCTTATTCCGGGATAAAGCTTTTCAAGTGTGGCGATGCAGTCTTGTTGATATATCCGGGGGTCAATGTCCGCCAACGGACTGTCTGCAGTAATGTTGAACACCTCATGTTGTATACCTTCACCGGATTCGGCAGCCAATGCATGCGCCTGTGCCACATCTCTTACATCAACGGCCTGAAACAGCAAACCCCACCTGATCGTGTCGGAATCATCGGCTGGCTGAATGCCACCGGGTCTTAAACAGATGGTGCTCAGACCATACTGAACGGAATAATAGCGGCACATCTGCTCGCCGAGTTTTTTTGTAAGACCGTACATTTCCAGCGGCTCACGATCCAGTTTTTCATCGATCGGCAGATAGTCGGCTTTCTTGGGCAAATGGCCGGCAGCCCATATGGAAGATGTGAAAACGACACGCTTAACCCTTTGCTTTATAGCAGCCTCAAGAATATTCTTCGTCCCCGTCACGTTTACATCAAAGCCAGCCTCGTCCCCTGCTTCCATCCACGCTTTCCCGTGAAGCGCTGCGATGTGTATCACGGTGTCCACACCATGGCAGGCTTCCTCAACAGCTTTTGCATCTCTCAGGTCACCCTGGATAAAGGGCAGACCATCTCCAGGTGCCCTCGTTTCCAGGTGAACGATTTTGTGCTTTCTCCGCATAAGCGGCGCCAAAGTCCTGCCTACAAGGCCCGAACCCCCGGTAAGTAGAATTTTCACTGGTCTGCGCCCCCCTTTTAACGTTAACATTTTATGCTTGTGTGGTTTGACTGGGTGGGAAGGTCATACAGATGGTTCCCGGGCGTCCTCAGGATTTGGCAAGTACGCTCCATAGGCTTTCAGTGTCTCTCTGACTTCGCTCGCACTTACAGCATGAACATCCCCGGTGTTTTTGGCTGCCATCGCCGCTGCGATGCCAGCTGCTTCGCCTGTATTCAGACAGCAGGCCATGATGCGGACTGTTCCGTTGACCCGCCGATCAGTCGATATGCTACGGCCGGCAACAAGTAAGTTGCGCAGTCCCTTTGGCGTAAGACAACGGTAGGGCACACCCAGGCTGGTACCTGGTTTCAGATTGCGCGTAATCTGCTGGTTGTTTGCCTTGAGTTCGTCAATCGTCTTGGTTGTGGCGCGGATAGCGTTCTCCTTAGAGGAGCCGTGCACGTCAAGACCGTATGCGGTGCGGCAGATTTCATCCGGAAAGGAGCGGGCAGCCAGATAATCTTCAATGGTTAAGTATGCATCCCCCACGACGCGTCGCGTTTCACGAATACCGATCAAGCTGCCTGTCGCAGCCAGGAAGCAGTCCGCAAAGGCGGGATGGTATTCTACAAGCGCATCGCGGTACTGG